>JALYYN010000546.1 GCA_030946525.1 Actinomycetota bacterium
CGGCTACACCAAGGGCATCTGGTCGTGGGTGACCACCGTCGATCACAAGAAGATCGGCATCATGTACGGCGTCGCCGCTTTCGTGTTCTTCCTGCTCGGGGGCCTGGAGGCCCTACTGCTGCGGATCCAGTTGGGGTCGCCGAACAACACGTTCCTCAGCGCCGACACCTACAACCAGATCTTCACCATGCACGGCACCACCATGATCTTCCTGTTCGTGATGCCGTTGTCGGCCGCGTTCGCCAACTACATGATCCCGATCCAGATCGGGGCCCGCGACGTCGCCTTCCCCCGACTCAACGCCTTCGGCTTCTGGGTCTTTCTCGTCGGTGGCCTGTTCATGTACTCGAGCTTCATTCTGGGCGGCGCCCCGAACGGTGGATGGTTCGGCTACGCACCCAACACCCTCAAGCTCTACAGCCCGGGGCACAACATCGACTTCTGGGTGTTCGGCCTGCAGATCCTGGGCATCGCCTCGCTGACCGGCGCGGTGAACCTGATCGTCACCGCCATCAACATGCGAGCGCCGGGCATGAGCCTGTTCCGCATGCCCATCTTCACGTGGATGTCGCTGGTTGCCCAGTTCCTGCTGCTGTTCGCTCTCCCCGTGATCACCGTGGCCTTGTTCCTGCTCATGTTCGACCGCACCTTCGGGGCGAACTTCTTCAACGCCCAGGCCGGCTCCGACCCACTCCTGTGGCAGCACCTTTTCTGGTTGTTCGGCCATCCGGAGGTCTATATCCTCATCCTCCCGGCCATGGGGATCGTGTCGGAGGTCTTACCGGTCTTCTCCCGAAAGCCCCTGTTCGGCTACCAGGTGATGGTGTTCTCCGGCATCGCCATCGGCTTCATGGGCTGGGGCGTGTGGGCCCACCACATGTTCGCCAGCGGGCTGGGCCCGGTGGCCGTCTCCGCTTTCAGTGCCTCGACCATGTTCATCGCCGTACCCACCGGGGTGAAGATCTTCAACTGGATCGCCACCATGTGGAAGGGAAAGCTCACCTTCCCCTCGCCGATGCTCTTCGCCATCGGCTTCGTGGCCATGTTCACCATCGGCGGCCTCTCCGGCGTGACCCACGGCGTGGTGCCGGCCGACACCCAGCAGACCGACACCTACTACATCGTCGCCCACTTCCACTACGTGCTCTTCGGCGGGAGCGTGTTCGGCCTCTTCGCCGGGATCTACTACTGGTGGCCCAAGGTCACCGGCCGGCTGCTCAACGAGCGGATGGGCAAGACCCACTTCTGGCTCATGTTCGTCGGGTTCAACCTGACGTTCGCCCCCTTCCACATCCTGGGCCTGCAGGGCATGCCCCGGCGCATCTACACCTACCCGGCGGGCCGCGGCTGGGACCTGTGGAACAGGGTGTCCACCATTGGGTCGTTCGTCATCGCCCTGTCGATCCTGGTCTTCCTGATCAACGTCCTGAAGACCCGCAAGAACGAGAAGTGCGCCCACGACCCGTGGGACGCCCGCACCCTGGAGTGGACCATCCCGTCGCCGCCCCCCGAGTACAACTTCAAGGAGATCCCCCTCGTCACCAGCCGCGACGAGTTCTGGCACCGCAAGTACCGGGAGGACGAGCACGGCCGCGCCGTCCGCCGCGAGACCACCGAGGACCAGCCGGTCGTGGCCGGCACCGGGATCGAGCCGGCGCCGGACGAGGGCCACGAGGGCCCCGACGTCGTCGGTGACGACACCCGCCACGGCGAGGAGCACGAGCCCCACATCCACATGCCGTCGCCGTCGTACTGGCCGCTGTTCACCGCACTGGGACTGCCCATCATCTGCTACGGCATGATCTACAAGACCTGGGTGGTCGCCATCCTGGGCGGCGTCTGGACGATGTCGGGCATGTACTCCTGGGCCCTGGAGCCGGCGACGGCGCCCGAGGACCTGCCCGACCACGACCCCGGTGGCTCCGGCCACGAGCTGGAGTCGGTGTCCGCGTCATGACCGACACCGTGATCACCGCCAGCTCCGGCAGCCACACCGAGGTCGAGCCCGGCCATCCCCCCACCTCCACCGGCCTCTCCAACGAGAAGGTGGGGATGTGGGCGTTCCTCGGGTCGGAGTGCCTCCTCTTCGGGGCCCTCATCTCCACCTACCTGCTGTTCAAGGGCCAGAGCACGCCGGGCACCCTCCGCCCCCACGACGTGTTCGACATCCCGTACACCTCGGTCAGCTCCTTCGTCCTGCTGATGAGCAGCCTGACCATGGTGCTGGCCCTGGCCGCCATCCAGCGGGGCGACCATCGCCGGGTCCGCATCTGGTTGCTGACCACCGCGCTGCTGGGGGCCAGCTTCGTGGCCGGTCAGGCCTACGAGTTCACCGTTTTCGTGCGGGAGGGCCTGAACCTCCGGGTCAACCTGTTCGGCTCGAGCTTCTTCGTCCTCACCGGCTTCCACGGCGCCCACGTCACCATCGGCGTGCTGATGCTGCTGTCGCTCTACAGCCTGTCGCTGAAGGGCAAGCTGCCGGAGTCGAAGGCCGAGACCCTGGAGCTGGTCGGCCTGTACTGGCACTTCGTCGACGTCGTCTGGATCGTGATCTTCACCCTGGTGTACCTGATCCCGTGAGCACCCAGCCGAAGACCAGGGACGAGGCCACCGGGCCCGTCGTGGAGACCACGCCCGAGCAGGGTGGCACGCACCACGACCACCCCGGCGAGGCCCAGTACATCATGATCGCCGCCATCCTGGCCGCCATCACCGGGGCCGAGGTGGCGATCTATTACATCAAGGCCCTGAAGAGCATCCTGGTGCCGGCGCTGGTCGCTTTCTCGATCATCAAGTTCGTGATGGTCGTGGCCTTCTTCATGCACCTGCGCTTCGACAGCCGCCTGTTCCGCCGCCTCTTCATCGCCGGTGTGGCGCTGGCCCTCTTCTGCTTCACCATCGTCCTGACCACGTTCCACGTGTGGACGAGATGACCCCTCGCGCCCGGGGCGTCCGGCTGCCGTGACGCTCGCGGCAGCCGTGCCCTTCCCGCACTGGCATGCCCATGTCGACGTGTGGGCGCTGATCGGCGCCATCGCCTTCCTCTACCTCGCCGCCCTTCGCGGCGAACGGGCCCGGCGCCCGGGCGAGACCGTGGTCACCGGGGCCCAGTGGACGGCGTTCGCCGCCGGGCTGGTGATGATGTGGGTGGCGTCGGACTGGCCCGTCCACGACCTGGCCGAGGGGTACCTCTACAGCGTCCACATGGTGCAGCACCTGCTGTTCACCCTGGGCGTCGCCCCCCTTCTCCTGTTGGGCACGCCGGAGTGGATGGCCCGGCGCATCCTCGGGTCGGGACGGCGGCTGCGGGCGGCGCGGGCCATGAGCCGCCCGGTGACCGGGCTGATCCAGTTCAACATCGTCCTGATCGCCAGCCACTGGCCGCTGGTGGTCCAGGCCACCCTGCAGCACCACCCGCTTCACTTCGTGGCCCACGCCATCCTGCTCACATCGGCGGTGTTCATGTGGATGCCCGTCGTGAGCCCGCTGCGCGACATCCCCCGGGCCAAGCCCCCCACCCAGATGCTCTACCTGTTCCTGCAGACGATCCTTCCCACGGTGCCGGCGTCGTTCCTCACCTTCAACAGCCGGCCGCTATACCGCATCTACATCACCTTCCCCCGCCTGTGGGGCGTCTCCGCCCTCACCGACCAGCAGCTTGCGGGCCTGATCATGAAGATCGTCGGCGGGCTGTTCTTCTGGTTGGTCATCGCCATCGTCTTCTTCCGGTGGTACGAGAGCGAGGAGCACGGTTCGGCGGAGGGCGACGTCCTGCTCTGGGGCGACGTCGAGGACGAGCTCCTCGCGCCACCGCAGGCACGCTGAGCCCGCCCGGCCACCGGCGCAGCCGCGCAGGCGGCCCGGCCCGGCGGTGCCATTAGCCTTCGGCCCATGAAGGCCCTCGAGTTCCGGGTGACCGGCATCCCGGTCCGGGTGGAGCCGGTCTTCTTCCTGGTCATGGGTGTGCTGGCCTTCGCCAACGGCTACACGGGCGTGCTCATCCCGGTCTTCATGGCCGTCGCCGCCCTGTCGGTGCTCGTCCACGAGCTGGGCCACGCCACCGCCCACCGGGCCTTCGGCGCCGATTCGCAGATCACCCTGACCGGCTTCGGCGGGGTCACCACCGGCCCCGTCCACCCCCGCTCGAAGTCACTGGTCGTGACGCTGGCCGGGCCGGTCGCCGGGTTCCTGACCGCCGCCGCCGGTGTCGCCCTGTCCCGGTCCGTGGGATCGGGCGGGACGGTGGTGCACGCCGCGCTGCAGGATGTCATCTGGATCAACATCGTCTGGGGCATCTTCAACCTGTTGCCCATCGTGCCCCTCGACGGGGGCCAGCTGGCCTCCGATCTCTTCGGGGCCCGGCCGGCCAAGGTGCTCTCGGTGGCCGGCGCGGTCGGCCTCGCCGGCCTGGGCCTCTACACGGGCCAGCTCTTCCTCGGCTTCATCGGGTTCATGCTCGGCAGCCAGGCCTTCCGGTCCCTGAAGGCCGAGAAGGACCAGCCCCAGCTCGAGCAGCTCGACGAGGTGCGCGGCGCCATCCTGCGCGGGGAAACCCGTCAGGCCGCCGAACTGGCCGCCCTCATCGGGGCGTCTCCGGCGTCGTGGCGGGTGGAGGTCACCGCCGCCGAGCTGCAGGCATGGGCCGGGCTGGCCGCGGGCGAGCCCGACCAGGCCCAGGCCGCGCTCGGGCGCCTCCGGGCCGGGGTGTCGTCCACGACACCGCTCGTGCGTCGGATGGTCGGCCTCGCCCAGGGCCAGGGCTCGGATCCGATCGCCGCCGACTTCGTGCGCTGCAACGACCTGGTCGCCGCCACCGTGGCGGCCCGCGTGGTGGTGGCCGCCGGACTGCTCGACCGGGTCATCGACGAGCTCGCCGCCCTCGTCCCCGTCGCCGGGCCCCTTCCGGGCCCGCCCCGGTCCAACGGGTACCGGGCCCTCCAGCTGGGCCTCCACCACGCCGGCCGTTACCGGGAGTCGGCCCGGGTCGGCGACGTCCTGTTCTTCCAGGAATCGGATCCCCTGGTGGCGTACAACGTCGCCTGCAGCTGGGCCCTGGCCGAGGAGCCGGCGCTCGCCCTGGCCTGGCTGGACCGGGCGGTCGACAAGGGCTTCCGCGACACCGCCCTCCTGGACCACGACTCGAACTTCGAGGCCATCCGGGGCACGGACGGGTTCCGGGCCCTGCGCTCCTGGATGGAGTCGGGCCCGCCCGAGGGGGAGTCGGAGCGGACCGCGGGCAGCTGAACCGGCCCGGCCTGGAGGATCGCAGCCGCTCCGACGGCCCGAATCCGCCAGACCGACGACGGAGGGCCCGACGTCAGGTGCGGCCAGGGCGGCCGGATCCGGTCCTCTCGACGGCCACGCCCGCCACTGCCTGGCGGCCGGGGGCGGCGGGCCCACCGATCCCGAGGTACAGGTGCAGGAGCTGATGGGAGCGGTCGGCCGCATGCTCTCCCGCTGACCCGGGCTCGCGGCCCAGCGCTCAGCCCGGGTGCGGAGCGGGGTCGGCCCGGCCGGTCCCCGCCGGCGGCGACTGCCCGGTGGTCACGACGTTCTCGGCCACGTCGCGGAGCTTCCGGTTGAGGTGCTGGGAGGCGCGCCGGAGGACGTCGAAGGCCTGGTCGGCGGTGATGCGCTCCCGCTCCATGAGGATGCCCTGGGCCTGGCCGATCAGCTCCCGCGTCTGGAGGGCGTCGCGCAGGTTCCCCAGCCGCTCGTCCTCCGTCGCCCGCTCCTCGGCGGTCCCGAGGGCGATGCCGCCCAGGGTGGCGAAGATCAGGCCCTTGGCCCGGTCGAGGGCCCCGTAGGCCGCGGGGTACCGGGCGTAGAGGTTCAGTGCGCTGGGGCGGCGGGCGGAGAGGGGGAAGGCGACCAGGCTGCGGATGCCCGCCCCGACCGCGGCGCGCCCGAAGTCCGGCCACCGCGAGTCGTCGGACAGGTCCTCGGCATAGAAGGTGGCTCCTTCCGAGACGGCGTCGAGGCAGGGGCCCTGACCGGCATCGAACTGCATGATGTCGAGGGCGACGACGAGGGGATCGCTGTACGCGGTGGTCACCACCCGGCCGTCCTCGACCATGAAGATGCCGGCCGCATCGCAACCCTCCACCGCGCCCACGGCCAGGTCGACGATCCGCTGGAGGGTGCCCTGCACCGTTCCGGGCGCGAACAGGGCGAGGGCCAGCTCGGACCAGGTGACGTCGAGGGCGACGGAGGGATCGAGACCGGTCACGGGTGCAATTTCAGCATCTCGGCCCGGTCTGACGCACGCCCGGGCCACTCGGGTATGATCTGATCGCCTTCGACAGCGAGGGTACGCGGCGGGCGTTCGGCGTCCGGCCCTGATCGGAAGGCGGCGCTTGCCGATTCCACTGCTGTCGATCCCCGCCCTGGCTCCGGCCCCTTGCCCCGGTGCTGCGTCCCCCCGCTGCCGGGCGCACGGTGCTGCGGACGGCGCGGGTCGTATCGACCGCACCAGTGCCGGACGTCGGGCGTCCCCACCGTCGCTCCCATCCGCCCGCTCCTCCGCCGTGACCAGCCTCGATCCCCACATCCTGACGCACTGCGAGCAGCCGTGAGTTCCCTGGCCTCGAACGACGGGGTGGGCTGCCAGGATGACCGACCCTCTGCACCTGCGGAGGAGGCGCAGTTCGGCGATGTCGGGTTGATCGTGGGCATCGGCCGGGGCCGCACCGCCGCCCTCGCCGAGGTGTACAGCCGCTACGGCGGAGCGTTGTACGACGTGGTCACGCGGATCTGCGGCCCCGAACTGGCCGAGGAGGTGGTCCGGGCCGTGCTCCTGGCCCTGTGGCGGGAGCCGGGCCGCTTCGACCCTGACCGGACGACGTTGCGGGCCCATCTCCTCCACCAGGCCCACGCGTCGGCGGTGGACGCGGTCCGGGCCGGCGTCCCCGGCGTCGGGCCGGTGCCCGCGGCGCCCCGGTCGGCGAGAGTCCGCTGGACCCTGGACCTGGCGGCTCTGGCCGCTCGGGCCGGCGCCCACGCCTGGTCGCTCCTGTCCGGCCTCCCCGACGACCAGCGCGACGCCGTCGCCCTGGCCTACTCCTGCGGCTACAGCTGCCGCGACCTGGGCGAGCTGCTCGACGAGCCGGAGGCGACGGTTCGGGCCCGGATCAGGTCCGGCCTCACCGGGCTCGGCCACCGGGTCGGCCGCCCGCAGCGCTGAGCCGGCGCCCCTACTCCCAGCGGAAGCAGGCCGCGGCAGCCGCGGGCGCGGCCACGGCCCATGCGACCAGGACCACCCACGCCCGGCCGGGCACCGGGGCGGCGGAGAAGGCGGCGTGCAGCACGTCCGACAGCGCTGCTGCGGGGAGCGCCCTGGACACGGCGCGGAGCGCGCCCGGCAGCTTGGCCAGTGGGATGACCATGCCGCCCAGCAGCAGCAGGACGAGGTAGAGGCCGTTGGCGGCGGCCAGGACCGCCTCGCCCCGCAGACGGCCGGCCATCAGCAGGCCGATGCCCGAGAAGGCCACCGTGGCCAGCAGCATGGCCCCGACCACCGCCCCGATCGACGTCGACGGGCGCCAGCCGAGCACGAGGGCCACCACCACGAGCACCGCGACCTGGACCACCTCGACGCCCACGATCGCCGCGGTCTTGGCCGCCAGCAGGGCGGGCCGCCCCAGCGGCGTGCTCCCCAATCGCTTGAGAACGCCGTACTGCCGCTCGAAGCCGGTGGCGATGCCCAGGCCCACCATGGCCGTGGACATGACTGCGAGGGCCAGCACGCCGGGCGCCAGGAAGTCCACCGGGTGGTCGGTGCCGGTGGGCAGCACGTCGACGGTGGAGAAGAAGGCCAGCAGCAGCACCGGGATGCCGAGGGACAGCAGCACCGACTCGCCCCGCCGCAGCGTTAGGGCCAGCTCCACCCGCGTCTGGGCGACGACGGCGCTCATGCGCCGCCGGTGAGCCGGAGGAACACGTCCTCCAGGGTGGAGCGCCCCGCCCGCAGGTCGGCCAGAGGCACGTCGTGGGTCGCCAGCCAGGCGGTGAGGGCGGCGACGATCGCCGGCGACGGCTCCCTGTCCACCCGGTACTCGCCGGGCCGCACCTCCACGACCGCGGCGCCGAGATGGGCGGACAGGCCGGCGACGTCGAGGCCGGGCGGGGCCCCGAAGTCCACCGTGGCCCGGCCGCTGGGCGACATGAGCTCGGCGGTGGTCCCGCTGGCCATCAGCTTCCCGCGGTCGACGATCAGGGCCCGGTCGGCCACCCGCTCGGCCTCGTCCAGCTCGTGGGTGGCCAGCAGCACGCACGTGCCCCGGGCCCGCAGGTCGGCGATGACCTCCCGGATCAGGTGGCGGCCGGCCACGTCGACCCCGGCGGTCGGCTCGTCGAGGAACGCCACCTCGGGCCGGCCGACCAGGGCCAGGGCCAGCGACAGCCGCTGCTGCTCACCACCGGACAGCCGGCGCCACGGCGTGGCGGCCACCTCGCGCAGACCGAGGCGGTCGAGGAGGGCGACCGGATCCTCGGGAGCGTCGTAGAAGGCGGCGAAGAGGCGCAGGGCCTCCGCCGGCCTGATCCCCGGGTAGACGCCGCCCTTCTGCAGCATGACGCCGATGCGGGGGGTGAGCCGGGCGTGGTCCCGCACCGGGTTGAGGCCGAGAACCCGGACCTGCCCGACGGTCGGCGCCTTGTAGCCCTCCAGCGTCTCCACCGTGGTGGTCTTGCCGGCGCCGTTGGGGCCGAGCAGGGCGAGGACCTCCCCGGCCTCGGCCGTGAAGGTCAGCCCATCGACGGCGGTCACCCCGCCCGGATAGCGGACGACCAGCCCGGAAACGTCGATGACGGGCACGGCGGGCACGCTACCGTCCCCTCATGCTCGACCCCAGGCGGCTCCGCACCGACCTCGAGGTCGTGAAGGCCGGCCTCGCCCGGCGGGGGATCGACCCGGCCGTCATGGACCGGGCCGCCGGCCTTCAGGCACGGGAACGGGCGCTGAAGGCCACCGTGGAGGGCCTGCGGGCCCGCGTGAAGACCCTCTCCAAGGAGGTCGGCCGGGCGCGTCGGGACGGCGACGTGGTGACGGCGGAGGCCAAGGCCGACGAGAGCCGGGCACTGGGCGAGGACGAGCGCAAGGTCGAGGCCGATGCGGCCCAGGCCGGCGCCGAGCTGCGGGACATCCTCCTGCGTACGCCCAACCTGCCCGCCGCCGACTGCCCCGACGGCCGCACCGAGGCGGACAACGTGGTGGTGCGGACCGAGGGCTACGACCCCGGCGCCTACGGGGACCACCAGCGCGTGCCCCACTGGGAGGTCGGCGCCGCTCTGGGGATCCTCGACCTGGAGCGGGGGGCCAAGCTCTCCGGGGCGATGTTCCCGGTCTTCCGGAACCAGGGGGCCACCCTCGTCCGGGCCCTGTGCCAGCTCGCCCTGGACCGCAACGCCGACGCCTTCGAGGAGATCCGCCCGCCCAGCCTCGTCCGCACCGACACCATGGTCTCCACCGGTCACCTCCCCAAGTTCTCCGAGGAGGGTTACCACCTCGAGCGCGACGACCTGTGGGCCATCCCCACCGCCGAGGTGCCCCTCACCTCCCTCGGCCGCGACGAGATCCTGGTCGAGGCCGACATGCCCGTGAGGCTCATGGCGTACACGCCGTGCTTCCGCCGGGAGGCGGGGGCGGCCGGGCGCGACACCCGCGGCCTGTTGCGGGTGCACGAGTTCGACAAAGTCGAGATCCTGGCCTACGCCACCCCCGACCAGGCGGCCGAGGTGCACCGGGACCTGCTGGGCCGGGCCGAAGGGTCCCTGCGGGCACTGGGCCTGGCCTACCGGGTGGTCGACCTGTGCGCCGGGGACCTGGGCGCGTCGGCGGCGCGGACCTTCGACCTGGAGGTCTACGCCCCCGGCTGCGACATGTGGCTGGAGGCGTCCTCGGTGTCGTGGTTCGGCGACTACCAGGCCCGCCGGGCCAACATCCGCTACCGCCCGGCCGGCGGGGGAAGCGGCACGTCCGTCGCCCACACCCTGAACGGCTCCGCCCTCGCCGTCCCCCGGGTCTGGGCGGCACTGGTCGAGACCCACCGCCGGCCCGACGGGAGCGTGGCCCTCCCCGAGGCGCTGTGGCCCTACTTTCGCGGCGCCACGACCATCACCGGCGCCCACCGGTGAGCACCACCCAGGTGCTCTTCGCCATCGCCCTGGGCACCATCTCCCTGGTGATCACCGGCTTCGCCCTCTACGCGCTGTCGTCTCCCATGTGGTCGGGCCGCTGGTACCGCCGGCGGCGTCCAGACGACCCGGTGAGCCGGTGACCGGGTGAGCCGGTGAGCCGGTGAAGGGGCAGCCGGCGGAGGCCGGGACCCGCTACAAGGGCCGGGCGGGGCAGTGGGCCTTCCTGGCCCACCGCATCAGCGGCTTCCTGGTCTTCCTGTTCCTGATGCTGCACGTCGTCGACGTCTCCCTGGTCCGGTGGCCGGACACGTATAACGAGGTCCACCGGCTGTATGGGAACGTGGTGCTGCGGCTCTTCGAGGTGGGCCTGCTGTTCGGGCTCCTGTTCCACAGTTTCAACGGCCTGCGCATCGTCGCCGTCGACGTCTTCCCCGAGGCGGTGCGCAACCAGCGCCGACTGCTGCAGATCGTCGTCGCCGTCACCGTGCTGGCCGGCGTGCCCGGTGGCATCGTGATCCTCTGGCCCTTCATCCACGGGCGCATCCTGTGAAGGATCGCACTCGCAAGCGGAGCTTGCTCGGCGAGTTGGATGGTGCTCCGGCTGTCCGGCAAAGCCGGGCAGCCTCCGCCGCCCTTCCCGGTCGGCAACCGGACGGTGGCCGGCTTCGCCGGCGGGGGCGGCCGCCGACGGTTTCATCCGTCGTTGTGGCCCAAGGCCAGAGGCGCCAGTGAGCCCCATCGAGACGCCCGCCCCCGACGTGCCAAAGGGCCGCACACGCAGCGCGGAGGCATGGTCGTGGGCCTTCATGCGACTGTCCGGCCTGGTGCTCGTCTTCCTGGCGCTCGTGCACTTCGCCATCACCCACGTGATCACCGACGTGGCCGACACCAACTACAACTTCGTCGCCGAACGCTGGCACAACCCGGCTTGGCGGTTCTTCGACTGGGCCCTCCTGGTCCTCGCCCTGGCCCACGGCGTCAACGGCCTACGCTGGATCGTCGACGACTACGTCCGCGGCCGGGGCCGCAACAAGGCGGTGAAGGGCCTGCTCTACGGGCTCACCGCCGCCCTGATGATCCTGGGCACCGTGACCATCCTGGCCTTCCCGGTCCGCCCCCGGTAGCCGCGTTCCCGGCGTTACCGTGGACCCGGTGGACGACCCGGACGGAGCTGTCGGCCCGGCGCCGGCCCGGAAGCCGTCGGACCGGGCGACGGTCGCCGTGCTCGTCGCCCTCGTCGTCGTGCTCATCGTGGCCGCCGTCGGGGTGGCCAGGGTCCGGGACGCCAGGAAGCTGGTCAGCCGGGCCGTCGCCGCCACGACCACGACCACCGCTCCGGCCGCAGGATCGGCGACGACGGTAGCGGGCGACGGCCTGTCTTCCGAGCAGCGGCAGATCGTCGACGACGTCAAGGCCCAGGTGTCGGCCATAAGGGGCCTGGCCTGGAAGCGGGACCTTCCGGTCAGGGTGCTGTCGAAGGACGAGCTCGCCCAGAAGATCCGTGACCTCGACGCCGCGCAGGCCGGCAAGACCCGCGATGCCATGACCGCCGACGAGACGGTCCTCAAGGTCCTCCAGCTCATCCCCCGCAGCGTCGACTACGTGAAGACCCTCGACGCCCTGTTCTCCGGGGCCGTGCTCGGGTTCTACGACGACGAGACCAGAGAGCTGTACGTCGGCGGCGGCGGCGCGGCGGGCACGATCGACGTCGCCACCCGATCGGTCCTGGCCCACGAGCTGACCCACGCCCTCACCGACCAGCAGTTCGACTTCGGCGCCGCCACCCGCGCCCTCGACGACCAGAACCGGAGCGAGGAGTCGGCGGCCTTCTCGGCCATGATCGAAGGGGACGCCGAGCTGGTCCGCACCATGTGGGCGCAGAAAAACCTGACTGCCACCGAGCGGGCCGAGGCGGCCCGCGGTGGCTCCGACGACAGCGGGATCTACGCCAGGGTGCCGCCCTACCTGGTCCACTCCCTGCGTTTCCCCTACGACCAGGGACTGGCCTTCGTCCAGGCCCGGTTCCAGGCCGGCGGCTTCGCCGCGGTCGACGACGCCTACCGGATGCCTCCGGTCTCGACCGAGCAGATCATCCACCCCGAGCTCTACGCGGCCGCCCAGGGGTGGACGGCGCCGATGCTCCCGGACCTGGCCGCCGCCACCGGCTGCGGCAAGGTGGAGACGGGGACGCTCGGCGAGTTCGACATGAGCGAGGTGCTCGCCCGCCAGCTCAGCGCCGTCGATTCCCGCCGGGCGGCGGCGGGGTGGAACGGCGACGGCTATTCGGTGGTGCGTTGCGGGGCGGCGGTCGGCCTGGCCGAGCGGTGGCAGACCGACGCACCCGCCGATGCCGGTCGCCTGGTCGACGCGCTCACCCGCTGGTCGCGGGGGTGGTCGGGGTCGAGCCGGGCCCCCGATGCCAGCGGGCGCTTCGCCGGTCCCAACGGCGCCGGGCGCATCTCCCAGTCCCCCGGCCGGGTCGACCTCGTCCTGGCCGACGACGTGACCACCGCCGATCGGGTGGGCGGGGTGCTGGCCGGCGCCCGGTAGGCCGGGAGCCTCGTCGCGCCGGCGCACGACGACGGGGTCAGGACCACGCGCTCGAGAACCCGGCTGTCGAGGACCCGGCTCTCGATGCCCGTCGCGACGGGGCGCGTCACCCCCCGGGGGTGGTCGAGGTCGTCGGTGGGGTGGTGGTCGTCGGTGCCAGCCGGGGCACGACCACCGCCGGCGGGAGGACGGGCACGGTCGGACCGGTCCTCGGGAATCCTGTTTCGGGGAGCCCCGGGCCCGGGGTCACGAACGCGGACTGGCGGCGGGGGAAGGCGTTTGTGACCGGAGCGCCGTTGACGTCGCTGCGGTACCCCGTGGACAAGGGCCGGCCCTGGCCGTCGACCTCCGGGCAGAGGTTGTCGATGGGGCGCCCGGCCTGATCGTAGAGAAGGACCGGGTCGAGCAGTCGCCCATCGGTGTCGTAGGCGTAGAGGTTGGTGATGGGCTCCCCCGAGGAGGTGGCCAGGCAGCCGTTCGACCCGTCCGGCCCGATCGGGTACGGCGTGGAGAAGTCGGCGCCGCTCGACGGGTGGGCGCTCAACAGCGACAGGGCGAAGACGGCGAGGACGGCGTTGCCGGCGAGCCCGGCGAGGCGTCCCCGCCGGGGGCGCTGGCCGAGCCGTACCGACAGGGGAACGGCGACGGCTACGGCCAGGAGGCCGACGGCCGGATTACCGGCCAGGCGGGGGACCGGATTGCCCGACGACCGGTACCCGTGGCCCTCGACGGTGGCCACGAGGAGCACGGCCAGGTAGGCGCGGGCCACCCACCACGTCGGGCGCAGGACAGGCGCCAGCCGTGTCATCTCCCGCCCCAGCGTCGAATCCCTGGCCCGCTCCACCACTGCGCCGATCCGGGCGACCGGTCCGGGGCGGGCGGCGTGCGAGGTGGCGACACCCGCCGAGGCCAGCAGCTCGGCGGCGTAGGCCTCCGGCGGCCCGAGCCGTTCGCGCAACGGCGGGCCGTCCTCGGCGGCGATCTCCCGAAGGTGCTGGGCCAGGTCGTCGAGGAGCTCGGCCCGCTCCTCCTCCGGGAGGCCGCCCAGGTGAGGCGCCACATCCTTGAGGTACCGCTCGGCGTCCAGGGTCGCCTCGCTCGTGGCCGTGGTCATGCCGCCTCCCTTCCCGTCGAGTCGATCAGGACGTCCATCGAATCCGCGAAGCCCCGCCATTTCTTGACCCACGTCTCGTAGAGCTCGCGGCCGGCCGGGGTGGCCCCGTAGTACTTCCGGTGGGGGCCCTCCTCGGAGGCCACCACATAGGACGCCAGCGCCCCGGCCTGGTAGAGGCGGCGCAGCGTCCCGTAGACCGATGCATCCCCCACGTCGTCGAGGCCGGCCTGGCGCAATCGCCGCACGATGTCGTAGCCGTACCCGTCCTCTTCCCGGACCACGGCCAGCACGGCCAGGTCCAGCACGCCCTTCAGCAGCTGCGTGGTGTCCACGTGCCCCTCCTTGTCCCTCCTGCGGTCTGCACGGTACCACGGAATCCAGGGTAGTGGCAGGCGCGAACGGGCGACGTAGGATGCGGGCGGAGGGCCGATGGGAACCTCAAGCCGGGCGAGCTCGTCGGAACAGGTATGAGACGACCTTCGGTGGCATTGGCGTGCATGGCGGCCTTCGGACTGGTCGCCGTCGCCTGCGGCAGCAACAAGGTCGACGGGATCAGGGCGTCGGCCTCGGTCCAGGTTGCCACCACGACCACCACGACTGCGCCTCCCGACACCACGACGTCGTCGACCGAGGTGTCGACGACCACGACCTCCTCCACCGTCCGCCCGTCGACCACCACGACCAAGCCGGCCGCCACCACCTCGACCACGGCTCGGACGACGACCACGGTCAGGCCTCCGCCGACCACCCCGACCACCCGCTTCCCGGGCGACACCCGTCGCGCCGTGGCCTTCGACCACTACGCCGTCTCGGCAGACGGCCTGGCGCTGACCATCACCTACTTCTCCGGCCCGCCGCCGTGCTCGCTCGACGACGGCCTGTCGGTCGCGGAGAGTGCCGCGTCCGTACGGGTCACGATCTTCGAGCGCGACGGCTCGAACGGCCAGCCCTGCCCCGCCATCGCCCAGCAGAAGACGACGACGGTGAGCCTGGCCTCACCGCTGGGCGCCCGCATGGTGATCGACGGCGCCCGCTCCTGAGGCGAGGTCGGCGCCCGTGCGGTCACGCCAGGACGACGTCGGCCACCAGCGGGCGGTGGTCGCTCCCGTGACCGGACCCCGTCCGGATGCGGGTGACGGTCAGGCCGCGGGTGGTGAGCACGTGGTCGATCCGCAGCATCGCCGGGACCACACGGATGTTGCGCGGCCAGGTCATCTCCAGCGGCTCGCCTCTGGCCGCGGCGGCGTCGGTCAGGCCCGCGTCGAGCAGGGCGCGGAACGGGCGGTTGCCCCAGGTGGCGTTGAAGTCGCCGGCCACGAGCACCGGGCCCGACGCCGACGCGGCGGCGACGGCGTCACGGACGGCCCGCAGCTCCCGGGCCCACTCGGCCCGGTCCCCGCCGAGCGGAGCCACGACGTGGACGGCCAGGAGCTGCAGCGACCTCCCGGCGGGGTCGATGGTCGCCCGTCGGGTGATCGGGCGGCCGTCGACGGAGAGCACGTCGGCGTCCCGGAGCGGCCAGCGTGAGGCCACCAGGCTGGTGAACGGATCCGACCGGGACACCTCCAGCCGGTAGGGCAGTGGGGCCAGGGCGCCGGTCTGCTCCAGGGCGGCGACGAAGGCCGGGGTGGGCTCCTCCAGGATCACCAGGTCGGGGCGCTGGCGGGTGATCTCGGCGGCGTAGCCGGCGGCGTCGGTGTTGCCGGTGAAGACGTTGGCGTCGAAGAGGCGGAAGGATGGAGCCGAGCGGGCGGCCGCCGCCACCGGCGTCGACGCCGAGAGCTCGGGCAGCATGAAACCGATGTGGGCGACCACCACCAGCGTCGCCGCCGTGCACAGCCACGGGCGCCGGCCGGCGGCGGCGGCCACGGCCACTGGCCAGGCGGGGAGAAAGAGCACGGGTGTCAGGGCGTCCAGTCCGACCAGGACGCTCCGGGAGTCCCACGCCACCAGGCGGGCCGCTGCCACCAGGGCGAGGGCGGCCACGATCAGCCAGCCTGCGCCCCAGGCGGCGGCGGGGATCCGTCGCCGGACGTTCCGGGCGCTCAGCCGGCGCCCGGTCGGGCCATTCAGCTGGCGCCCGGTCGGGCCACTCAGCTGGCGCCCGGTCGGGCGACGGGAGGAGGAGCGCCGCCCCCGTCCTCGGGCCGCGACGCCGGCTCGGCGAGGCGCATGACGCGTCGGTCGACGTCCGCCATGGCCTGGTCGAGCCCCGGGCGACCGTCGACCGGCCCCATGTCGGCCAGCGCCCCCACCGCCGACTCGACGGCGGCCACCGCATCGGCCACGGCGGGCATGCGCCCGGCCCGCGCCGGCGGGGGGAGGGCGGCGACGGCGATCAGGCGGTTGTCGACGGCCAGCGCCTGCTGCTCCAGCGACACGCGGGCGTCCATGCTCCACGCGTCCTCCATGGCCGGGTTGGCCCGGAGGGCGGCCACCGCGTCACGGAGACGGCGGTGCAGGAGCGCCTCGGGGGTGTGGGCGCCGGCCCACTCGGGAGGAGCCGAGCCGGCGGTGCCGGGCACGATCTGGTTGGCTTCGGCGTAGCGCCGTTTGCCGGACCTGGCCGCGGCAACGGCCGCCGCCGCGACCAGGGCGACGATCACCAGCAGGACCACGAGGACCGTCACTGAGTGGTCGAACCGTTCCCGGAGCCCTTCCAGATCACGGCGACGACGACGATCAGGATCACCGCGATCACCACCGCGACGGTGATCTTCACCCGGCTCCAGGGTCGCTGGCCCTGCACCTCGCCGGTGGTGCCGTTGATGAAGACCTGGAAGGGCTTGCCGGCATAGACGACGGTGAGCAGCCAGATGGGCAGGAGCAGGTGCTTGAACGTGAGGGCGTCGAAGCTCGTGTCCTTGCGGTTGATGTCCTGGCGATCCCCGCCGATGTCCTGGCGGATGGTGTTGTCGATCTCGCCCTCCATGCGCTGGCGGGCCTCGGGCAGGCACGCCTCGACGTCCTTGTCGTAGGTCCGGCTAAGGTGGCCGGCGACGTACTCCGCCGAGAACGGGCGAGCGTCGCCCGTCGGCCACGGCTCCAGTGCGGTGACCCGGTCGTGGTCGAAGCCGTCGTTGGCCAGGATGCAGATGTCGTCGAAGGTGTTGGCGACCTGCCCGGACACGGGGTACCAGTTCACGCGGGTCTCGGTGTGCTCCTTGTCGCCGGAGCCGACGGTGACGGTGTACTCCTCGCCCCGCCTGCCGTCGTAGAAGGTCCGGGTGGCGGCGTCGTAGGTGAAGTACGACGCGTAGACGCTGGCGAAGGAGCCGGTCTGCTTGTACTTCTTGAACTCACTGGGCGCGAACCACCGGTTGTCGATCCACGCCTCCAGCGACTCCCGGGCCTTGCGCTCGTCGACCTGGAAGGGCAGGACGCCGTCCACCGGCAGCCTCGCGGGCGCGTCGTGGACGTCGTCGCGCTGGATGGGAGTGGCGCAGTACGGGCAGCGGGTGGAAGTGAGGGTGCCGGTGAAGGTGGTGTGGCCCCCGCAGTTCTGGCAGACGACCTCCTTCTCCCCGACCACCTGGGGCCCGGCGTCCGCCGCCTGGGAGTGCAGCTTGGCCACCGCAGCCTGGAAGTCCTGCTCGGCGGTGACCCGGCCGGCGTCCTCGATGATGTCCTGGACGTTGCCGCAGTTCGGGCAGCGGAGCTTCTGCAGGTCGATGTCGAACACGAGCTGGCCGCCGCAGGCGGTGCAGGGATAGGTCCGGGTCTGCTCGGTGACCTGGTGCATGGCTCGCTCGGGCGGCGGCGGCGGAGGCGACTCGGGTGCAGGGCGCGGGGACGGCGTGGCGCCCGGGAGTGGCGGCGGGGCGTCGGAGGGGGTCATGCCGGCGGCGGCGCCACGTCGGTGGGCGGGGCCGACGGCGGAACCGGCGGAGGCCCCGGCGGCCCACCGGGCATGGGCGGTGGGGTGGCGAACAGCGGCTGGAGCGCCGGGACGGTGCCGGCTGCGGCCCACGCCGCCATCCCCGGCGCCCACACCAGGGTGTTCGGGTTGACCTGGCCGTTGGCGATGCCGGCCTGCACCTGCTGGACGGCGAAGGGACCGCCCGACTGCCCCCCGCCCATGTCGACGTGGAACATGACCTGGCCGGGCAGCGGGGGCGGGGCGCCGCCCGCGGCTGCGGCCGGCTGCGCAGCGGCGCCGGGGGCCATGGCGCCCTGGAGACTCCCCGCCATCTGGCCGGCCATGGCCATCCCCATGCCGGCCTGCATGAACTCGCCCATGGCACTGCCGCCCGAGTTGCCGGCGGCGGCGACCATGGCGTCGGCCGCCGCCACCTGCTGGTACCGGTCGATGGGCCCGAGGTTGGTGAGGTAGCCCTTCTCCGCCACCCCCTTGGCCACGCCCGCGGTCATGGCCTGGGTGATCTCGTCGGGCAGGGAGATGTTCATCGTCACGTCGACGACGGACAGGCCGTACTCGTTGTCGACCCGCTCGGCGACGAAGTCCTTGAGCTTGGCCGAGAGCTCGACCTGGCGGCCCTGGAGGTCAATGGCGCCGAGGCCGGTGGCCATCACCATGTCGGAGAAGGCCAGGGTGATGACCCGCCGCAACAGCTCGGCGATCTCCTCGGCCTGGACGTCGCTGTCGGTCCCGATGACCTGCTTCAGGAACGTCTCGACGTCGGCGATCTTGACCACGCACAGCCCGTTGGCCCGGACCTGGACCATCCCGAAGTCGGGGTCGCGCACGGTGATGGGCTGGGTCGTGCCCCACCGCAGGTCGGTGACCGGCCGGGTGTTGATGAAGTACACCTCGCTGCGGAACGGGCTGTTGAAGCCGTGCTTCCACCCCTGCAGCGTGCTGAGGATCGGGAGGTTCTCCGTGGTGAGCTCGTGGGGGCCCGGGTCGAAGGTGTCGGCCAGGGCGCCGCGATAGACGAAGACCGCCCGCTGGCCCTCCCGCACGATCAGCTGGGCGCCGTTCTTGATCTCGTTGTCGTACCTGGGGAACCGCCACGCCAGCGTGGAGTGGGAATCGTCCATCCACTCGATGATGTCGACCAGTTCACCCTTGAGCTTGCTGATCAGGCCCATGCTCTGCCCCCTGGATCTCGCTGCGGGAAACGGCCCACAGCGTACGGGATCACGCTCGGACGGGGGCCCCCGGCGGTCTCAGGCCCGGTGGATGCCGAGGGTCACGAGCACCTCGGAGTCGTCCGGGTCCGCCTCGGGGCCGTAGCCCAGGACGACGGTCCCCCGTGCGCCGCACCGGGGGCAGGTGAGGCCGGCGACGGCAAGCATGTCGGCGGGATCGGACGCACCTTCGGTCCGACCGAGGGCCTCGAGCTCCACCTCCGACGCCGGTGTCTCCTCGTGGCAGGTGAAGCACAGGATCATGGCGCCGGGTCGGGCGGCCATCTGGCCGGCGAAGCCGGCCGCCTCGAGCGTGGCCATGATCTCGTCGAGGCTGGCGGCATCGGCCGGCATGGGCCCCGAATCGGTCATGGCGTCATCCTGCCAGGCGCAGGAGGGCGCCGGCGGGGTCGCCGAGCAGGTCCAGCACCGCCTCCTCGATGGGCCCCTGGGTGAGCAGGGTGCCGGCCTCGGCCGGGTCGGCCGGCGCTGCGACGAGGGCGGCCTCGAGGGCCGACACGATGGTGGCGCCCCCGAGGTAGTGGTCGACGACGCGGGGGTCGACGTAGGACGACCGGCATACCGCGGGGGTGTTGCCGAGGTAGTGGGCCACCTCCGTCATGGCCCGGGCGACGGCCCGCTTGCGCGCCGTGGGGCTGGTGGCGCCGGTGGAGACGGCCAGGGCCACCGCTGCCAGCACGGTGGCGTTCCAGGTCCGGAAGTCCTTGGCGCTGAAGTCCCCGCCGGTGACCTCCTTGATGTAGGCGTTGATGTCGCTCGAACGGACGTCGACCCAGGTCCGGCCCCGCTGCCAGGCCAGCAGCTCGGGCTTGCCGCCCCGGCGGCGCTTGAGCACCTCGACCAGGGCGTAGACGTCGGGGTCGACGACCGACTGGATGCGGCGCTTGCTGCCCTTGGCCATGTAGTCGAAGTGCACCGTGCCGGGCGGTTCGAGCCTGACGTGGCGTTTGTGGATGGTGGCCAGGCCGTAGGTCTGGTTCTCCTCGGCGTAGCCCTCGGTACCGATCCGGAAGAACCCGAGGTCGAGCAGCCGGGCCGCGCCGGCCAGCACCCGCTCCCGGGAGTGGCCGTCCTCGGCCAGGTGCAGGCTCGTGGCGTCCCGGAGCCTGGGCAGGGCCCGGGCGAACTCCAGCATGTGGTCGAACTTCTCCCGGTCCCGCCGCTCCCGCCAGACGTCGTGGTACCGGTACTGGCGCCGCCCCCGGGCGTCGACCCCTGTGGCCTGGATGTGACCGCGGGCGTCGAGGCAGATCCAGACGTCGGTCCACGCCGGGGGGATTACCAGCGCCCGGATGCGGTCGAGGACCTCCGGATCGCCGACCCGCGCCCCGGAGGGGTCGACGTAGGCGAAGCCGCGGCCGGCCCTGCGCCGTCGGATACCCGGCGCCGAGCAGTCGGCGCGCCGCAGGCGAGGTGCCATCGCTCCTTCGTTCTGCCCGTCGGCTGCGCGGTGAAACCACCGCGGCAGAGGGATGGCCGCCGGGGTTTCCGCGGGCGTCGCGCCGGGTAGCGGCGCGATATGTCCCAGCCCGACCCGTTCCCGCCCGTCGACCCGCCCGCGCCGTTCCCCGACCCCGTACCCTTTCCCGGGCCGCCGTCCCCCCAGCCGCCCATCCCCGACCCCCAGCCGGTCTGATGGCGCGGATCTCGGGCCGGAACGTGGTCGCCACCTTCGCGAACGGGGCGGCGGCCAGCGACGCCATGCTCGCCCTGGGCCGGGCGGGGATCGAGGCGGACCGCATGTCGATGATCGGCCGCGACGCCGAGGAGGCCGCGACCGATCCCGACACGCGGCTGCGCGACATGGAAGCCACCGGCGAGATCGCCAAGAAGGCAGGGACCGCCGGGGCCGCGGGCGCCGCGGTGGGGATGGTGGCGGGCGCCGCCGCCTTTGTGATCCCCGGCATCGGTCCCGTGCTCGGCAGTGGCATCTGGGCCGGCGTGCTGGCCGGTGGCACGGCCGGCGGAGTCATCGGCGGGATGGTGGGCGGCGTCGGCGCCCTCAGCCTGGAGGAGTTCGACCTCAAGTACCAGGACGCCCTCCGGGACGGCAAGGCCATCGTCGCCGTCGCCGTGGACGACGACGAGTCCGTCGCGGAGATCCGTGACCTCCTCGAGAAGGAGCACGCCGACGACATGCACATGGTCGACGCCAGCGGTGTCAGGAGCGAGGGCTAGGCGGTTGCGTCCGGCGGCCGTGTCGGGTCCGGCCGTCGGCGGGCGTAAGGTCCGGTTCACCACGACCTTGGAGGCGACATGAAGTTCCTGGTGATCTGGCGCATTGAGATCTCCCGGCTCTCGGGCGAGATGATGAAGTCGGTCCTGCGCATGAAGGACTACGCGCAGCCCCTGGAGGAGAGCGGCAAGGTCATCGGCCGCTACCACATCGTCGGCAGCCACGGCGGGGCGTGGATCTACGACGTCACCAGCAACGACGAGCTGGAGATGCTGCTGGCCCAGTCCCCCGTCTACAACTACGCCCACTTCCAGGTGCTGCCTCTCGCCGACATGTCCTCGCTGCCCGTCTCCCCGGACCCGGCCTAGCGATGGGAGCCACGGAGACGGTGCGGGGTCTCGTCCACAAGGTGGGCGGGCTCGAGGCGCTCGACACGGTGGCCAAGCCGGTGGCCTCGAAGGTGTCCGACGTGGTCGGCCACGGTGCGCTGAAGGACGCGCTGAGCGGCACGTGGCTCGGCCATCCGCTCCACCCCCTGCTGACCGACGTCCCCATCGGCTTCTGGACGAGCTCGTTCATGCTCGACCTGGTGGGCGGGCGGGGCGGCCGCAAGGCTTCGAAGCGACTTCTGGGCCTGGGCATCCTGTCCGCCCTCCCGACCGCGGCCGCCGGCCTGTCCGACTGGTCCGACACCCTCGGGGAGGAGCGGCGCATCGGCACCGCCCACGCCATCGGGAACACCGCCGCCCTCGTCCTCTACACCCTGTCCTGGCGGGCCCGCGGAAAGGGCTCCTGGTCCAAGGGCGTGGCCCTCGGGTTCCTCGGCGCCGGCGCGGCGACGGTAGGCGGGTACCTCGGCGGCCACCTCATCGCCATCATGGGGGTCGGCGTCGACCGCCACGCCTGGAACGAGGACGTCACCGACTGGATCGACGTGGGGGACCAGGTCGACTTCCTCGACGGCCAGCGCCGGGTGGTCAAGGTGGGCGACGACGACGTCCTGCTGGTGCGCGACGGGTTGGAGATGACCGCCATCTCCAACGTCTGCGGGCACGCCGGGGGACCGCTGGACGAGGGGGAGTTCGACGGCGAGGGCTGTGTGACCTGCCCCTGGCACGCCAGTGTGTTCCGCCTCTCCGACGGCGGCGTGGTCCACGGCCCGGCGACCAACCCCCAGCCTGCGTACGACGTGCGGGCCGAGCGCGGCATGCTCTCGGTGCGCCGGCGCCGTTCGCCGGCCTGACCCCAACCGGGGGGACGACCATGGGCTACGAGGTGCGAGGTGTCGTGGCCGCCGCCAAGGGGGCGCCCGTCACCGTGGAGACGATCCTCGTGCCCGATCCCGGGCCGGGAGAGGTCCTGGTACGGGTACAGGCCTGCGGCGTCTGCCACACCGACCTGCACTACCGGGAGGGCGCCATCAACGACGACTTCCCGTTCCTCCTCGGCCACGAGGCGGCCGGGCTGGTCGAGGCGGTGGGTGGTGACGTCGAGCACGTCGCGCCCGGCGACTTCGTGGTCCTGGCCTGGCGGGCGCCGTGCGGTCAGTGCCGGTCGTGCCTGCGGGGCCGGCCGTGGTACTGCTTCGACAGCGCCAACGCCGCCCAGAGGATGACCCTGGCCGACGGACGGCCCCTCAGCCCCGCCCTGGGCATCGGCGCCTTCACCGAACTGACCCTGGTGGCCGCCGGGCAGGCGGTGAAGGTGGACCCGGCGGCCGGGCCCGCCGCCGCCGGGCTCATCGGCTGCGGCGTCATGGCCGGCTTCGGCGCTGCCGTCAACACCGGCGGGGTGACGCGGGGTGACACGGTCGCCGTCTTCGGCTGCGGCGGGGTGGGCGACGCGGCCATCGCCGCCTCCGCCCTCGCCGGGGCCCGGACGATCATCGCCGTCGACCTCGACCCCCGCAAGCTGGAGTGGGCCCGGCAGTTCGGCGCCACGCATACCGTCAACGCCGGCGACGGCGACCCCGTGGAGGCCGTCCGGGCGCTGACCGGCGGCTTCGGCGTCGACGTCGCCATCGAGGCCGTAGGGCGTCCCGAGGTCTTCCGCCAGGCGTTCTTCGCCCGGGATCTGGCCGGCACCCTGGTCCAGGTCGGCGTGCCCGACCCCACCATGACCCTCGAGGTGCCGATGATCGAGTTCTTCGGGCGGGGGGGCGCCCTGAAACCGTCGTGGTACGGCGACTGCCTGCCCAGCAGGGACTTCCCGCTGCTCATCGACCTCCACCTGTCGGGCCGGTTTCCCCTCGACCGCTTCGTCACCGAGACCGTGGCCCTCGACGGCGTGGAGGACGCCTTCGCCAAGATGCAGCGGGGTGAGGTGCTGCGGTCGGTGGTCGTCTTCTGACCGACCGTCGTCGCCCCCGGTGCCCCCCCGGTTCTGGCTGCAGTTCGACGTGCATGCGCGCGCACGTGCAGCCAAAAGGCCGGCCGTCGAGGACGCCGGAGCCCTCCGGTGTGGTCCGCCCCCCGGACGGGTAGACCGAATTGAACTCCCTACCGACCGGTAGGTAGTCTGAACCGCGGGCGACGGAGCAGTCGTCGGACGCCGGGAGGAACCGTGAACGAGGTCGATCTTCTCCACGAGCTGGCCCCGGAGGCCGAGCGCCTGCTCGAACGCCATCTGACGCAGTCGAAGGAGTGGTTCCCCCACGAGCTGGTGCCGTGGGAGGACGTGGTCAAGCACGACCCCCGCGAGCCCTGGAGCCCCGACCATCGCCCCATGGCCGACGCCGTGCGCCGCGCCCTCATCGTCAACCTGCTGACCGAGGACAACCTCCCCTATTACACGACCGAGATCACCCGGCTCTTCGGCATCGACCATCCGTGGGGGGCCTGGGCCCGCCGATGGACGGCCGAGGAGGGCCGCCACTCGATCGTCATCCGGGACTATCTGGTGGTGACGGGCACCGCCGACCCGGTCGCGCTTGAGCGGGGACGCATGCAGCACGCCGAATACGGGTTCCACCACGAGATCTCCGGCGCCGCCGACGGGTTCGTCTACGTCGCCCTCCAGGAGCTGGCCACCCGCATCTCCCACCGCAACACTGGCCGGTTGGTGGAGGACAAGGCCGGCTACGACGTCATGGCCCGGGTCGCCGCCGACGAGAACATGCACTACCTCTTCTACAAGGACGTGGTCGCCGCCGCCATCGCCCTCGACCCCTCGGCCATGGTCCTGGCCATGGAGCGCCAGGTCCGGCTGTTCGAGATGCCCGGCGCCGGCATCGACGACTTCTCCAACCACGCCAAGGCCATCGCCGGGGCCGGCATCTACGACCTGGCCATCCACCACGACCAGATCCTTGTGCCGGTCATCCTCAAGCAGTGGCAGCTCGAGACGATCGAGGGGCTGTCCCCGGAGGCCGAGAAGGCACGGGAGAGTCTCGTCAAGCGGCTGGGCCGCATCGACAAGGTGGCCAGGTCGCAGGCGTCCCGCCGCCAGGAGCCGCCCATGGCTGCCGCCGGCTGATCCGGCCCGGCCCGACATCGTGGATGCCAACCAGTACCAGCGCGCCCTCGTCCGCACCGGCCACATCGTCGCCGCCGTCCGCCCGGAGCAGCTCGGCCTGCCCACGCCCTGTCGCGACTGGGACGTCCGGCTCCTCCTGAACCACATCATCGGCGGCAACCGGATGTTCGCCGAGGTGGCCCGCGGCGGCACGGTCGACACCACCGGCGAGATGGAGGACCACACCCGCCCCGACCCCGGCTCCAACTACTTGGCATCGGCGGAGGACGTCTTCGCGGCCTGGGCGGAACCGGGAGCCATGGACCGGCGCTGCCGGATGCCCTTCGGTGAGATCCCCGCCCCCGCCGCGGTCAGCATCCACTTCCTGGACGTGGTCGTCCACGGCTGGGATCTGGCCCGAGCCAGCGGGCAGGAGACGGTCATCGACCCCGATCTCGCCGCCGAGGCCCTCGACATCTCCCACGGCTTCCTCAGTCCCGAGCTGCGTCAGCTCGGGGCGTTCGGGCCCGAGGTTCCTACGTCGGCCGACGATCCCCTGCACGACCGCCTGGTCGCCTTCATGGGGCGTACGCCGTAGGTCTCAGCCCTCCGGCGCGGCGAGGCGGGTGCCGCAGGCGAAGCAGAACTTGGCCACCGCCGGGTTCTTCTCGCCGCACTCGATGCAGAACACGGCCTTGACCTTCACCCGCGGAGCCGGTGCCGCCGGGGCGTTCTTCGTCGCCGCCGACTTCCTGCCCGTCGACCGCGTGGCGGCCGCCGCCGGGGCGCGGGTCGGGGCCGCCTTGGCGGCCCGGCCCCCCTTCGCGGCCGGAGCGGCCTTGGCGGCCGGTTCGGTCTTCGCC
>JALYYN010000093.1 GCA_030946525.1 Actinomycetota bacterium
GGGCGTCGGGCGCCGCCGTTCGTGGTTGGGAAGAAGCGAGTACGTGAACCGAGAGGAAGAGGGACGTGGCCAAGGGCGAGAAGCGGGTGAAGGTGACGCTGGCGTGCGAGACGTGCAAGCGGCGGAACTACATCACCATGAAGAACAAGCAGAACGACCGGGAACGCATGGAAGTGAAGAAGTACTGCCGCTGGGACCGGCTGCACACGGTGCACCGGGAGACACGCTAGAGACAGGTAACGAACAGGCCGACGAGTCGGTCCAACCAGATGTGGCAGTGGTGGTGATCCCCTCCGAAGAGGCCCGTCTGGTGTCGGCGGCCAAGGCCGGGGACAGCCACGCCTTCGAGGAGCTGGTCAAGGCCACCCAGGCCGACGTCTACACCTTGGCCTACCGCCTCACCGGCAACGAGGACGACGCCCGCGAAGTCGCCCAGGAGGCGTACCTCCGGGCCTTCCGGGCCCTCAAGCGGTTCCGTGGCGACGCCCGGTTCTCGACGTGGATGTACCGCATCACCGCGAACTGCGCGTCCAGCCACCTGTCGCGGCGGTCCAAGGGCCGTCACGAGGAGCTGTCCGACGATGACTCCATGACCGACGACCGGCCCGAGTCCGACCCGGCCACCATGGCCGAGGCCGGATTCCTCCGCGACCGCGTCACCGCGGCCCTGGCCGACCTGCCGCCCATCCTGCGGGCGGTCGTGGTGCTGCGCGACGTCTACGACCTTCCCCACGAGGCCATCGCCTCCGAGCTGGGGATCACCGAGTCGGCGGCCAAGGTGCGCCTGCACCGGGCCCGACGGAAGCTTCGGGAGCGCCTGTTCCCGATGCCCGGAGAGGAGAAGGCCCGTGCGGTCTAGCAAGTACTTCGGGAGTGGCGGCGTGTCGTGTGACTACGTCGCCGACGCCCTGCCGGGGATCGTCGACGGTCTCGACGTCGCCGACCTCGACCTCCAGCGCCACGTGGCCGCCTGCCTGCGGTGCCAGGCCGAGCTGGTGCAGTACCGCAAGGTGCTCCGAGCCCTTCACCAGCTCCGGACCGAGGTGCTGGAGCCCGCACCCGGCCTGCTCCCCGACATCCTGGCCTCGCTCGAGGCGGCCGGCGAGCGCCGGGCCATGCACCACCTGCTCACCGGACGCCGGGTGGCCTACGTCGGCGGGATCGCGGCGGCGACCGCGGCCGGCGCCGCGGGCGCCATCGTCCTGGCCAGCCGGGCCCGGAGCCGCAAGGTCCGCCTCGCCAGCTAGGACCGGCCCGCCGGGAGCCCCCGACCGGCGATGCGATATCGTTGTCGCGGATACGCAGGGGCCGCCCACGTGCAGAGGGCAGTAGCTCAATTTGGCAGAGCACCGGTCTCCAAAACCGGCGGTTGGGGGTTCGAGTCCCTCCTGCCCTGCTCGTTCGTCTCGACTCGACCTGGAGAAGCGCATTGAACCGTGAGATGAAACGAATGATGCAGCGTCAGGGTCAGGTGGACGCTGACGGCACGCCGGCCCGGCGAGAGGCACCGCGCCCGGCGGCCCGGACGGTCACCAAGGACAAGCGCATCGGCCCGTCCGAGTACGCCCGCCAGGTCCGCGGGGAGCTGCGCAAGGTCGCCTGGCCCACCCGGGCCGAGGTCACCAACTACTCGATCGTCGTGTTCATGGCCCTGATCCTGCTGACCGGGATCATCTTCAGCCTCGACTGGGGTTTCGGCAAAGCCGTCATCTTCCTCTTCAAATGACCACCACCGACGATTCGGACGACATGAGTGCCTCCCCGGGCGACGCCGTCGCCGCGCCCGGCGGCCTGGGTGACGCCGACGAGCAGCCCGTCGACGAGCCGGCCGCAGTGGCCGAGGTCATCACCGAGGACGAGCTCCTCGCCGCCGAGTCGGACGAGGACGACGAGGACGAGGACGAGGCGCCGGTCGAGAGCCCGTACGACCGCCCGGGCTCCTGGTACGTCGTGCACACCTATGCCGGCTACGAAAACAAGGTGAAGTCGAACCTCGAGAGCCGCATCGCCTCCATGAACATGGAGGAGCGGATCTTCGAAGTGGTCATTCCCATGGAGGACGTGATCGAGTTCAAGAACGGGCGCAAGCAGGTCGTATCCAAGAAGGTCTTCCCCGGCTATCTGCTGTGCCGCCTCGATCTGGACGACGACTCGTGGTACGTCGTCCGCAACACCCCCGGCGTGACCGGATTCGTGGGTCTCGGCGCCCGCCCTTCGCCGCTGTCGCGACGAGAGGTGGAAAACATCCTGCAGGTGAAGGCCGACGACGCCGAGGGCACGGCCAAGCAGAGGCGCCCCCGCCTCGAGTACGAGGTGGGCGAATCGGTGCGGGTGAAGGAGGGGCCCTTCGCCGACTTCAGCGGAACCATCGCCGAGATCAACGAGGACCAGCTCAAGCTCAAGGTCCTCGTCAACATCTTCGGACGGGAGACACCCGTCGAGCTCGACTTCGCCCAAGTGGCGAAGTTGTGAGCCCACCGAAGCCTGAGCTACGACGCGGTAAGAGGAGCAACGACCAGATATGGCCAAGCGACGAGTTGTCGCCATCGTGAAGATCCAGCTGCCCGCAGGAAAGGCCACCCCGGCCCCCCCCGTGGGCACCGCCCTCGGGCCCCACGGCGTCCAGACCATGGACTTCGTCAAGCAGTACAACGCCCAGACCGAGGACCGGGTCGGCCAGGTGATCCCGGTGGAGATCACCATCTTCGAGGACCGCACGTTCACGTTCATCCTGAAGACATCGCCCACCCCGGTGCTCATCCGCCAGGCGGCGGGCATCGACAAGGGCGCCCAGACGACAGGCAGGGAGACGGTCGGCTCGATCACCGACGCCCAGCTGACCGAGATCGCTCAGACCAAGATGCCTGACCTCAACGCCAACGACCTGGAGTCGGCCAAGGCCCAGGTGGCCGGGACCGCCCGATCGATGGGCATCACCGTCGCCTCCTAGCAGCACCGTTCAACCGCACCGATGAGGCAGGGGACGACCTCGACCCGCCCATCACAACTCTGAGGGAGCCACCATGGCGAAAAAAGGCAAGA
>JALYYN010000113.1 GCA_030946525.1 Actinomycetota bacterium
GGATTGCTCGCTCCCCGGCGGCCGACGCCGGCGAAGGCGGCGCCGTACGAGTGCGGGATCGTGCCCGACCGCGCACCCCCCGAGCGCTTCCCGGTGCGCTTCTACCTGGTCGCGATGATCTTCATCATCTTCGACATCGAGATCATCTTCCTCTACCCGTGGGCGGTCGTCTTCCGCCGCCTCGGGCCGTTCGGACTCTGGGAGATGCTGGTCTTCGCGGGAGCGGTCTTCGTGTCGTTCGTCTACCTGCTGGGCCGCGGCGCCCTCAACTGGGGGCCCCCCAAGCAGGCGGTCCCCGAGCGCGAGGTGGCCGAGGGGATTCGTGGCGACGAGCGGTCGACGGAGTCGACGATCCGGCGGGTAGGGGGCGATGGTCGAGTGCCAGTGCGCGCCGGCGCCGGTGCGGACCGGAACGGCAGCTGATGGGTCTGGCCGACCTTAACCACAACTTCCTCACCGGCAACCTCGAAGACGTCGTCAAGTGGGCCCGCCGCAACAGCGTGTGGCCGGCCACGTTCGGCTTGGCCTGCTGCGCCATCGAGATGATGGCGACCGGCGCCGCCCACTTCGACCTGGCCCGCTTCGGCATGGAGGTCTTCCGTGCCTCCCCCCGCCAGGCCGACCTGATGATCGTCGCCGGCCGGGTCTCCCAGAAGATGGCCCCCGTCCTCCGGCAGGTCTACGACCAGATGATGGAGCCCAAGTGGGTCATCTCGATGGGCGTATGCGCCTCCAGCGGCGGCATGTTCAACAACTACGCCATCGTCCAGGGCGTCGACCAGATCGTCCCCGTCGACGTCTACTGCCCCGGCTGCCCACCGGGCCCGGAGACGCTGATGCACTCGATCCTCACCCTGCAGGAGTACGTCCGCACCGGTGAGATCACCCGTCGCCGGGCGGCCACGGGCGGAGGCGCCGGCATCCACGTCGCCGAGCACCGCGTGTCGGTCGCCACCCCCACGTAACGTCGTCCAACGGGGTTACGGGACCACGCGGAAGGGTCGCCCGTCGAGGGCACGGAGCACGTCGAAATGGCGGCGATCGAGCGTGAGGATGGACCGGGTGCGATGGCGGTCGGCGAGCACGACGAGTGAGGCGTCGGTGAGGCCGATCGCCTGGTCCCGGTAGCGATCGACGAGCGTGCGAGCCCGGGTGACATCGTCAGGGGCGAACGGGGCCAGGTGGTACGCCCCACCGGCGAGCTCGTCGAGGACGGCCAGCTCGGCATCGACCCCCAGGCGGGTGGCCACCAGGTAGTCGAGCTCGGCGACGACGTAAGGGGACACCACCATCGGCTCGATCTCGCCGGCCACCGCGTGCCGTGCCGCCTCGTGCGCGGGCTCCCGTGCGTTGAAGAGGGCCAGCAGGCCGCTGGTGTCGGCGACGATCACCGCTCGCCGAAGCCGGCCAGCAGCTCCTCCGCCGCTGCCGCGAACGGCTCGCCATCAAGGAAGCCGGCCACGGGAGCGGGCGCGGCGACAGCGGCTGCCACCGCATCGCGGATGACCTCCGCCTCCGAGGATCCCCGACGTCGCGCCTCTCGCTCGACGGCCTGCTTCACGTCATCCGGCAGGTAGATCGTCGTCTTGCGGGTCATGCCACATATGGTACCAGCGGTGGGGAGCATGGCCAGAGCCGGCAGGAACGACCACCGGTCGGTGCCCTCTGGCGCCGCCAACTCACGGAACGGAGCACTAGTCTCCGGACATGCCCGAGGAGGAGCCGGACACCACCCCCTCGCGTCCGGAGCCGTCCCGTGTCCACGGCGCCCTGTCCTCGGAGTTCCGGGGCCAGGTGGTCGTCCACCCGGACCGGGCCGCCTACGTCGAGCTGATCACCCGCCTGTACGACGACGGTTACCGGTTCTGCATGGACCTCACCGGTGTGGACTACCTCCTCAATGCCGACCGGGCCCTTCCCGAGGGCGTCCAGCCCGAGCGGTTCGAGGTGGTGCTCAACCTGGTCAACACCGATCTCCGGTCGAGGATCCGGGTGCGGGTACAGGTGCCCGAGTCCGACCCGGTCCTGCCGACGGTCTTCGAGCTCCATCCCGGCACCGAGGCCATGGAGCGGGAGACCTACGACATGTTCGGGATCGTCTTCGCCGGGCACCCCGATCTGACCCGCATCCTCATGCCCGACGACTGGGAGGGCCACCCGTTGCGCAAGGACTTCGGCATCGGGCGCATCCCGGTCCAGTTCAAGGGCGCGCCGGCCCCCCGATGACCTCGTTCACGGAGCTCAACGCAGAGACGTCCGAGGGCGCGCAGGAGCTTCAGCCGGCCGCGGCCACGCGGGGCGTCGAGCTCATGCGGGAGAACGGCTCGGTGCTGCGCATCCCCCACCTGCCCGAGGACGTCGACGAGGTGCCGACGCCC
>JALYYN010000142.1 GCA_030946525.1 Actinomycetota bacterium
GCTACGGGGGGCGTCGGAGGACGGCTTGGCCGGGGCGGGCCGGGTGTCGCCGATCCGGGGCCGCGGCACCAGCGCCCTGGCGCCCGCCTCCGCCGACGGTCGGCCCTCGCTGGCCCGTTCGGGCAGGTCAGGGGCATCGTCGGCCGGCCGCCGGGCCCGGTCGGCCCGACCCGGGGCCGCGCTCCGGCCCGGCCCGCTCTCGGTCCCCTCCGGCGACTCCGCCTCGCCGGGGCGCCGGGCACTGCGGCCGCCACGGGAGCCCCGCCTGCGCCGGTTGGCGGACGTGTGGGTCTCGTCACCTCCGCCGTTCTGGTCCCCGGTGCCGGGAACGGCGTCAGCGGCGGGTCGTGGCCCCGGAGGGGAGATGGGCGGCCCAGGCGGTGAGGTGGGCGGAGCAGCGCGGTCGACGGGGTCGGTCGGGAGACTGGAGATGGGCTCGGACATCGGGGAGGTCCCTTCTGAGGGCGCACCCGTGGAGGCGTGCGACGCGCCCGTCGCGGGCGGCGGGGGCGGTACAGCGCCCCCGGCGCGCGCCGAGGCGCTCGATCGTCGGCCCGTCGCCGGATGGCGGGCGGGCGGAGAGGTGATGGTCGCGCCGGATCCCTGCCACGGGAGGAGGGAGGGGGCGGGACGAAACGACGTGCCGGGCAAGCCCGCCGGGCCGCACCGTGAGCAGCACGCCCTGCAGCAGGGCGAGGAACGGCCGGATCCGGAGGCGGAGGAGAGGCATCTGTCGCGGTGATGATAGCGCCGCACCGCGCCGGAGCGTCAGGAACACCCCGGTCCACCGGCGTCGATCAGACGAGGCGACGGTCAGTCGGTGCCGGCCACGCGGTTGACGGGCTTCAGCGTGTCGACCGGAGCGCCCTCTTGGGCGGCCACGCCTTCGAGGACCCGGCGGGCGACCGGCGCCGCCGCGATGGCGCCGAGGCCCGACTCCTCCATGACGACGCTGATGACGTACCTGGGGCTGTCGGCCGGTGCGAACGCGGCGAAGACCGACGTGTCGAGCTTGCCGTTCACCTGGGCGGTGCCCGTCTTCCCGGCCACGGGGAACTTGTCCAGCGGGAAGCCGGCGAAGGCGCCGTAGGCCGTGCCCTTGGGGTCGGACACCACGCCCTTGAACCCGGCCAGCATGGGATCCCTGATGCTGGCCGGCAGCTCGGTGCGGCGCACCACCTTGGGGTCGATGGAACGGATCTGCTGGCCGTTCTGGTCGAGGACGGCCTCGCCCACCTCCGGCGCGTAGACCGTGCCCCCGTTGGCGAACGCGGCGTAGGCGTTGGCGAGCTGGAGGGGCGTGATGACCGTGTCCCCCTGGCCGACGGCGATGTTGAGATTGTCACCCGTGTACCACTCGGGGAACGGGAAGGCGGTGGGATTGTTGCGGTGCAGGCGCTCCCGGCCGGCGGGGTCGGCCACCCGGCCGTCGGACTCGAAGGGCAGGTCGATGCCGGTGTAGTCGCCCATGCCCAGGGACCGGGCCTCGTCCTGGATGGCAGCCTGGCCGAACGTGCCCCGTCCGTCCCAGAACCGCTCGCCCAACCAATAGAAGAAGACGTCGCTCGACACCGTGATGGCCCGGGTGATGTTGACCGCGCCGTTGGCCACCCCGCGGGCGTTGGTGAACGACGCCGACCGCTCCCCGACCACGGTGTAGCTCCCCTTGTCGTCGTAGGTGTCCCTGCTCGTGATCACGCCGCTCTTCAGGGCGGCGATCCCCGTGGCCAGCTTGAAGGTGGATCCGGGCGCGTAGAGGCCCTGGATGGCGCGATTGTTCAACGGGTATCCCCTGGCGGGGTCGTTGAGCTGCTGGAACAGCTGGACGGAGATCCCGTTGGTGAAGACGTTCGGGTCGTAGGTGGGATAGGAGGCCATGGCCAGGACCGAGCCGTCACGGGGGTCGAGCACCACGGTCGACCCTCCTGGCGCCGAGAATTTCTCGCCGGTGAGGTAGTCGGTGGACTGGCGGGCCAGGAGTATTCCCTGCTCGAGCGAGTCCTCGGCCACGCGCTGGATGTCGATGTCGATGCTCAGGCGGACGTCGTGGCCCTGGACGGCAGGCTGGCTGCCCAGCGTGCGCTGGACCCGCCCGACGGAGTCCACCTCCAACTTGGCGATCTGGGGAGTCCCCCGGAGGTCGGACTCGTAGGCCAGCTCGGCGCCCGACTTCCCGATGGTGTCACCGGCCCGGTACCCCTGGCCCTTGCGGGGGGTCAGCTCGGCGTCGTTGATCTCGCCCACCGTGCCCAGCACCTGGGCGGCCAGCGTGCCGTTGGGGTAGTACCGCTCCGTCAGCTGGAGGTCCTCGATGCCGGGGAAGTCGGCCTGATGCTCCCGGAAGTAGATCAGCTTGTCCTTCGGCACGTCCACGGCCACCGGGACCGGCTTGAGGGGGCTGAAGCGCTGGTCGGCCAGGCGTGCCTTGATCTGGTCGACGGTCATGCCCACCAGGTCGCCCAGGCGGGGGAGGACCTCGGGGTCCTTGGCGACGGCGTCGCGGTCGGCGACCAGGGCGAGGACGACCTTGTTGTCGGCCAGCACCCGGCCCTTGCGGTCGAGGATCCGGCCGCGGGGCGCCTCGGTGTAGACCACGGCGACGCTGTTGGTCTGGGCTTGCACCTTGAGCGTGGGCGACGCCAGGATCTGCAGGTACCAGAGTCGGGCGGTGAGGGCGCAGAACAGCGAGAGCACGACCATGCCCAGGACGGCCAGGCGCAGGCGCGACGAGTCCTGGGTCACCGGTCCCTCGCGTGACGCGACGTCATGCGACCAGTGGGGCGCCGGTTCTCAGCGAGCCCATCGACCACCCGACCAGCCGGACGGCCACGGGCGCCAGCACCGTGTTGCTCACACCCACCACCAGTGCGATGGTAACCAGGTGGCCGGTCAACATCCGTTCACCCAGCATCGAGCCGGCCACCGCGTACAGGACCACGCCGGCCACGCTGGCCGCGCCCGCCGTCAGCATCGGTATGTACCAGGCCGAGCGCAGCACCCCGGTGGTCGCCACGCCGACGCCGTAGCCCACCAGGGTGAACACGAGGGCCGACAGCCCGAGCGGGGTGGGCAGGAACAGGTCGATGACCATCCCGGACGCGAAGCCCAGGCCCGCGCCCCGGCTCGGGCCGGCGGTGATGCCGGCGGCCACCGCCACCAGCAGCATGAAGTCGGGCATGACGCCGAACACCCGGAGCCGGACCAGCACCGTCGTCTGGAGCAGCAGCGCGACGATGAGCATCAGGGGCAGCCGCAGCCGGGGGTCGTGCCTCACGGGCTGGGCGTCCAGAGCAGCACCCGCACGAACTCGAGACGGGCCAGGTCCACGATGGGCGACACCCTGATGTCCTGCTGGAGGGCGGTGGGCGTCGATTTGGCGCTGCGGACGGTGCCGACCGGTATCTGTGGGGGGAACAGCCCCTTTGCCAGGCCGCTGGTGACCACCGGCTCGCCCCCACCGACGGCCACGCTGGGGTCGATGAAGTCGAGGGTGAGCGGGCCGCTGGCTCCCCCACCCTTCACGACGCCTTCCTGGCCGGAGTCGGCCAGCCGTACCCCCACGTTCGACGACGGGTCGGTGATGAGCAGGACGGTCGAACGGAGCTTCGACGCCTCGGTCACCCGCCCGATGAGGCCGGCGGCGGTGACCACCGGCATGCCGACGGCGAGGTGGGCGTCGGTCCCCCGGTCGATGGTGATCGTCAGCTCGAAGTTGGTGGGGGCGGTCGAGATGACCCGGGCCGGCACGGAGGCCAGGCCTCCCGCGTAGTCCAGGCCCTGCAACTCGAGCAGGCCCTGCCGCTCCCGGTCGGCGTCGGCCCCCCGGATGGCGTCCGCCTTGGCCGCCTCGAGCTCACGCCGCAGCTTGGCGTTCTCCGACGTCAGGCTCCCGTAGTGGGTGACGGTGCTGAAGAAGTCCGCGACCGGCGACACGACCCGGTCGGCCACCGACTGGACGGGGGCGAACGCGTCGCGGGCCGACTGGCGGACCGACTCCAGGGCGCCATTGCCCGCGCCCCGGTAGTCGAGGGTGATGACCGTGACCGATGTGAGTGCGAGGAGGACGAGGAAGAACCGGTGGCGCCGTGATCGTCGGTAAACCGCCACCGTTACCTGTCGTTGTTGCCGGAAAGCACCTGCCGCAGCACGTTGAACTCCTCGAGGCACTGACCTGCGCCCAGGGCCACCGAGAACAGTGGGTTGTTGGCGATGACGATGGGCATGCCGGTCTCGGCCCTCAGGCGGACGTCGAGGCCGTGGAGCAGGGCGCCCCCGCCGGTCAGCACGATGCCGGCCTCCATGATGTCGGCGGCCAGTTCGGGCGGGGTCTTGTCAAGGGTGACCTTCACCGAGTCCACGATGGCCGTGACCGGCTCGTCGATGGCCCGGCGCACCTCTTCGGTGGAGGTGACGATGGTCTTGGGCAGCCCGGTGACCAGGTCGCGGCCGCGGATCTCGGCCCGCAGCTCCTCTTCCAGGGGATAGGCCGAGCCGAGGGCGATCTTGATCTCCTCGGCCGTGCGCTCGCCCAGGGCCAGGCTGTACTCCTTCTTGATGAACTGGATGATGGCGTCGTCCAGTTCGTCGCCGCCGATGCGGACGGACTGGCTGGTGACGATGCCGCCCAGGGAGATGACCGCCACCTCGGTAGTGCCCCCGCCGATGTCGACCACCATGTTGCCGGTGGGCTCGTGGACGGGGAGGCCGGCGCCGATGGCCGCGGCCATGGGCTCCTCGATGATGAACGGGGTCTTCCGGGCGCCGGCGTACTCGGCCGCCTCCTGCACCGCCCGCTTCTCCACGCCGGTGACGCCGGAGGGGACGCAGATCACCATCCGGGGCTTGGCCCAGCGACGCTGGTGCACCCGCGTGATGAAGTACCGCAGCATCTTCTCGGTGATCTCGAAGTTGTTGATGACACCGTCGCGCAGCGGGCGCA
>JALYYN010000173.1 GCA_030946525.1 Actinomycetota bacterium
CCACCTCGGGCAGCCACCCCACCAGCTCGTCACGGGTGAAGGCCGACACGGTGACGATCGCCGCCGCCCGCCGCAGCACGTCGGGCAGGACGCGGGCCATCCGCCGCACAGCCGGGGTCACGCCCTCGGGGTGGTGGATGAAGCCGACGTCGTGGACGGTCACCACGACGGGCACCCGGCGGGCCGGCGGGGCGACGAAGTTGGTGGCGTGGAAGACGTCGCAGCGGAGGAGCCACTCCAGCGGTGGGAAGGAGATCCGGTCCCAGACCGCCCACAGCGGGCGGGCGGGAAGGGCCTTGTGCTCGACGGTGACGTTGGGCCGCCCGGGCGCGTCGAGCGTCCCCCGACCGGCCCGGCCGGAGATGGGGAGCAGGACGAGCTCGTCGTCGGGGGCCAGGGCGGCGACCGCCCGGACGAGCTCCGAGGTGTACCAACCGACGCCGGTCCGGGCGCCGAGCAGGGGGGTGCCGTCGAAGCCGATCCGCATTCCGCCGGCCGGCTAGCCGGGCCGGCGCCGCAGGCGGTGGGCCCGGCGACGCTCGGACGACTCGCCGGCGATACCGGCGGGCTCGTCCCCGGCGTCGTCGTCGCCCGCGGACGACTCGCCGGCAGTCGACTCGTCTGGCGCGTCGACGGCCTGGGGATCGGCCGGGATCTCGAGCTCGGGGGCGGGCGGAGGCGGCGGCGGCGGGCGCAGCTCGGCCACGATGGCGTCGCGGTGGCGGGCCAGCTCGTGGGGCAGGTCCTGGACCAGGCGCCGCCCGAGCTCGCTGATGGCCCGGCGCAGCTCGGACGTCGCCCCCTGCACCTCGGCGGCGACCGCGCCCCGGATCGACGACTCCAGGTTGCCCAGGCGCTCGCTGATCTCCTCGAGGCGGGCCTCCACGTCGGCCATGCGCCACGCCAGGTTCTGTTCCGGCGTAGGCACCCCGTCCATCGGGCTGCCAGCCTAGGTGGTCGATGGCATCCCTGGAAGTCCGAGGCCTCACCGTCACCTGGTCCCGGCCACTGGTGATGGGGGTGCTCAACGCCAACCCCGACTCCTTTTCGGACCCCGGGACCCGGACCCCCGCCGCCGTGCTCCGTCACGCCGCGGCATTGGTCGACGCCGGCGCCGGCGCCGTCGACGTCGGCGCCCAGTCCGCCATCACCGGGCGGGCGCCGGCCGATCCCGCCGACGAGGCGTCGGCGGTGACACCGGTGGTCGCCGCCCTCGTGGCCGAGTGGCCGCAGCTGCTCGTGTCGGTGGACACCTACAAGCCGGCGGTGGCGGCCGCCGCACTCGACGCCGGCGCCCACGTGGTCAACGACGTCTCCGGCCTCCTCGACCCCGCACTGGCCGGGGTGTGCGCGGCGGGCGGGGCCGGGCTGGTGGTGATGCACACCGCGGCGCCGCCACTCGTCCGCCGCCAGGATCCCGCCCTCTACCGCGACGTGGCCGCCGAGGTGGCGGCGTTCCTGGCCGACCGGGTGGAGCGGGCCCTGGCCGCAGGTGTGGGTCGGGGATCCATCGTCGTCGACCCGGGTGTCGACTTCGCCAAGACGCCGGCCCAGTCGGTGCGTCTCCTCCGCGACATCGACACCGTCGCCGTCCTGGGCCTGCCGATCCTGCTGGCCCTGTCCCGGAAGGACTTCGTGGGCGCCCTCACCGGGCGGCCCCCCGCGGGCCGGGACGCGGGGACGCTGGGCGCTATCGCCGCCCTCCGGCGCGTCCCCGGCCAGATCCTCCGGGTCCACGACGTGGCGGCCACGGTCGACATGCTCACCGTGCTCGACGCCGTCGCCGGTGACCAGCCCGTACCGGACGGCCTCGCTCTCGCCGAGGAGCTGCGCCACCAGCCCGGCCCTGAGGACGGCTCGGCCACGGGGGGTTGGCCGAGCCGCCCGGGCCGGGCTAGCCCGCCTCGCTGAACGCGGGCGGGGCGACGTGCACCGTGGACAGCGCGGCGGCCAGCACCGCCCGCTCGGTCTCACGGGGGGCGAAGATGCCGAGGGCGCCGGGGTGCACGCCTTCGGCGGGCCCGAGCACCCGGACGCTGATGCCGGCCCGGCCGAGGGTGGCGGCCCACTCCGCGGCGGTGTCGGAGTACAGGCACTTGTAGGGCAGGTGGCTGCCCTCGACCAGGCGGCCGCCGAGGGGTCGGAGCATGGCGGCCAGCCAGGCGCCGTCTGCGGCCAGCCGGCGGCGGGCGTCGTCGGCCCACGCGGTGGCGGCGAGGGCGGCCTCGGCCACGATCACGTCGAGGCCGGACAACGGCAGCGCCTCGCGGTGGCCGAACAGCTCGCGAAGCAGGTGGCGGTCGCGGCTCCAGGCCACGCCGGTGCGGGCCGCCGCGGTGCCGTAGAACTCCGCCGAGGAGCGCAGCACGATGACGTTCTCCTCCGCGGCCCCCGCCAGCGTCGCCATGCCGGGGTCCGGGAGGAAGTCGATGGCGGACTCGTCGACGACCAGGGTGGACGCCGGGTGGCGCCGGGCCGCGTCGAGCAGCGCTCCCCGGTCGAGGGTGATGCCGGTGGGGAGCTGGGGGTTGGAGATGACGACCAGCTCGGCGGCGTCGAGGGCCTCGTCGAGCTGCGCCACCGACGGGAGCTGCTCGCCCGGGAAGCGGGAGAAGCCCCGGCCCGGGAAGACCTCCAGCACCTCACCCGAGGCGGGAAGGGGAACGGCGACGGAGTCGTGCGGCACCAGGCGCCCGAGGTCCCACAGGAACTCCGACGGGCCACGCCCGGCGATGAGCTCGGATGGGTCGACGCGCAGGACGCGGGCGTAGGCGGCCTCGAGGCGTGCGGCCGCGTGCCGGGGCGGCAGGGCGATGTCGGAGGACGACAGCGACCGCAGGGCGTCGAGCACCGCGTCGGGAGGACCGTAGGGGTTCAGCCCGCCGGCGAGGTCGAGCGGAGCGGTCTCCGCCCGGCGCAGCCGGTGTTCCGCCAGGTTGAGTGTGTCGTCGTGCTTCATGAGGTCTCCCTGTCCCGTTCCCACCGCGAACAACCTCTATTTCGACACAAACTTCCCTCGCCGTGATACCGATTTGATTGCGTTGTCGTAAACGGGGGCCGCGCCGGCGACCGGGAGGCGGGTGCCCGGCCGCCGGCGGCGGGATCAGGCCGCCGGATCCTCGTCAGCGGGGCCCTCAGGGAAGGGCAACAGGGCCTGGCCGTGGCGCTCGACGGCCCATGTCACCGCGTCGCGGCACACGGCGGGGTGGAACTTCCACCGGGCCAGCTGGCGCTCGGTAGCCTCGGCGTCCTCGCCCAGCTCGATGAGGCTGAGGGCGAGGCGGCGGCTGCGCCGGCGCTGCAGTTCCTGGGCCGGCAGGCGCAGCTCGGCGTCCTGCCAGGCCTGGTGGGCGGCTGCCAGGTCGGGGGGCAGGCGCAGGATCTGCCTGCGGTTCAGCGGCGGGAGCTTGCGGCGCACGGCGAGGACACCGTCGGGCCGGGCGTCGGCCACGTCGAACTGGCAGCAGCGCGACAGCGCCCGCATGAACGGCGAGTGCCGGCCGCCCTTGGCCCCGAGCCCGAGGGCCTGGGCCGTCTGGGCCAGGTCGAGCTCGAAACCCTCGGGCGACGCGTCGAGCCCACCGGCCAGGTGGCGGAGCAGCCAGGTCGTCGAAGGGCCGAGAATCCCCAGCCAGAAGCGCTCGACGTACAGCGAGCGGGGATCATGGCCGAGGGCGTCGATCACCCCGTCGGGCCAGGGACGGATGGACAGGACAGAGACGGGGGAAGTATCGGCGGGGAGCAGCGAGACCGTGCTCATGCAGC
>JALYYN010000178.1 GCA_030946525.1 Actinomycetota bacterium
CGACGCCGACCCGGAGGTGCCACATGGCACTCGACAGTCAGACTCACGCCCTCCTCGAACGCTTGGACTCCCTCGCCGGTGAGCCCACCGAGAACCCGTCGGCAGAGACGGCCCGGCGCCGACCCGGGCCGGCCGACGCCGTCCGCGAGACCCTCTGGGCCGAAGGTTCGAACCTCTCGCCGGAGCCGGTCGGCGCCGTCGAGAACGTCGAAATCGAGGGCCCCGGTGGCCCCATCGCGTTGCGCGTCTATTGGCCGTTGGGATCCGGCGACGGCCCCCTGCCCGCGCTCGTCTACGTGCACGGCGGTGGATGGGTCATCGCCGACCTCGACACCTACGACGCCTCGGCTCGCGCCCTGACCAACCGCGCCGGCTGCATCGTGGTGTCCGTCGAGTACCGGCACGCTCCCGAGCACCGCTTCCCCGCCGGCCACGACGACGTGCTGGCCGCCACCCGCTGGGTCCTGGCCAACATCGCCGATCTGAGCGGCGACCCGCGCCGGGTCGCCGTCGGCGGCGAGAGCGCGGGCGCGAACATGGCCGTCGCCGCGTGCCTGGCCCTGATGGACGGTCCCGGTCCGAAGCCGGTGTTCCAACTGCTCCTCTACCCGGTGACCGACCTGTCCCGCACGGATTGGCCCTCCTTCGCCGAGTTCCGCCACGCACGACCGCTCGATACCGCCAAGGTCGGTTGGTTCGCGGAACAGGTCGTCTCCGAGCCCCGCGACAAGCTCGACGTCCGGCTCTCGCCGTTGCGGGCGTTCCCGGCCGAACTGGGACGGCTACCGCGAACGCTGGTCATCACCGCCGAGAACGACCCTCTTCGCGACCAGGGCGAGGCGTTCGGGCGGGCCTTGCTCGACGCCGGGGTTGTCGCCACAACCCTGCGGGTCGGGGGAGTGACCCACGACTTCCTGGCCATGAACCCTGTCGTCGACCAGGCCCAGGAGGCCGTGTCCATCGCCGCCGAACGGCTCCGCCAGGCGTTCGGCCTCGAGGGCAGGTCGGCGCCGTCGACGCCGCCCGACCTCACCCAGGTCATCGCCGCCGAGCACGCCGGCGTGGCCGCCCTGCTGCGCCTGCTGGAGTCCGGTCACGGCGATCGCGGGCGGCTCGTGGACCAGCTGGTGACGAGCCTCGATGCCCACGCGGCAATGGAGGAGGAAATCCTCTTCCCGGCCATCGACGCGTCCGCTGGCCATGCGGCGCGGAGCGAGGCCGCGGCCGCCCACCGGAGCATGGCCGGCCTCGCCGTCGCCCTGCTCGACGCCGACGAGGCCAACTTCGCCCGCGTGCTCCGGGAACTGCACGGCGCAGTCACCGCCCACCTGACGGACGCCCTACAGCTGCTGCCCGCCTTGCGCGATGCTGTCGGCCAGCCGCGGATGACCGACCTCGGTGGCGACGTGATCACCTTCCGCCGAGGTGGCTCGCGCCGCTCGGTCCGACCGCCGGCCGGCGTCGGCGGGGCCACGCTCGTCGGCGCGGCGCGGGCCTGAGCCCACCGGGCGCCGAGCGGGCGCTCTCCGTCGTTCGACCCACGACCTATGACCACACCACGACATCAACGCCAATGAGAGGAACCCGCCATGTCCTATGCCTACTGGGAGCAGACCAGAGTCCGCCAGGAGCCCGCGCCCGCGGTCGCCCCTTCGCGCACCGAGTCCCGCCGAGCGGCCGCCCCTGACCGCCCGACCGGGGGCCGATCCCTGGTGCAGATCTTCGCCGGCGTCTTCGGGGCCGTGTTCGCCCTGACGGGCATTCTCGGCTTCGTGCCCGGCATCACGTCGATGTACGGCGATCTTGGGTTCGCCGGCCGGGGATCGCACGCCGAACTGCTCGGGCTGTTCCAGATCAGCGTGGCCCACAACATCGTGCACCTCCTGTTCGGCGTCGGCCTGCTGGCGGCCCGCAAGGCGTCGACGGCCAGGCTGTACCTCATCGTCGGCGGCGCGCTCTACCTGGTCGTAGGCCTGTACGGCTCGATCATCGATCGGGGCGGGGCCGCCAACTTCCTTCCCTTCAACTACGCCGACAACGTCCTGCACTTCGGGCTCTCCCTCACCATGGTGGCGCTGGGGATCGTCGGTGGCGTCCTCTACAAGCGGAGCCGGGCCACCGCCTGAGCGCTCGCGGCCGGGCCCGGACCCGGCGAACATTACGAATCGACGACATTCGGGCCTTCGGTGACCGACCGGCCCGGCGTACGGGTAGGTACGAGATACGGGGACTTGACTCCGTCAACGAGAGGAAACCATGCCTGCTGTCGATCCGGAGACCCACCAGCCGTTGAGCGACGACCCCGCCGGGCTCGACTCGGAGAGGGGCGGCAGGCTTCCCGCCGACCCCAACCTCACCGACGCCGCCGTCAACGGCGGAAATGCGGACGAGTCGAATGATCTCAACTTCTACACCACCCTCCCACAGGGGGAGCGGCCGACACCCGAGTAGAACCGGTGGTCCGGGTCGGTTTCAGTACCGGGGGTCCATCGCTCGACGGATCACTCAGCGCCAAGCGGTCTCCGCCGACTCGGGACCACATACAGCTCGTGCAGCGCCAGCGCGCCTGCACGGGATACGTGGCCCCCTGACCGGTCCTCTCGGTGATCGACGAGCAGCCGGAGTAGCGACTCCCGTCTTCCGCACATGGCGACGGGGCGAGCCACCACCAGGACGAAAGACCGCACGCACCGATGCTATGCGCCTGCCGACGCTGGTCAAGAGGCGGGAGATGCCGAGGTCTTCCTCGAAGACGCGTTTTGTAGCCGAATGCCTTCCTGCACAGGCCCTCACCCCGGGGACCCGCAATAGGGCAGGCTGGCCTGGCCGATCGCAGTCCTGCGAGGATGAGCGGCGGCGACCTGGACTCGAACACGTCGGCGGCATCCGTCGCCCGGGCACGCGATCGGCGTAGTCCTTCTGTGAAAGGGATCGTGACGGGATGAAGATCGTTCTTGGCCTCGATGGCTCTGACGGGTCCAAGCGGGCAGCACAATGGGTCGTGGCCCACGGCCCCTCCCTCGACGCCCAGGTGAGCGCCGTGCTCATCGTGCCGCGTGTCGAGATCTGGGGTCTCGCCGCGCTTCAAGTCGACAGCGGGCCGATGATCTCCGACCTGCGTGCTCTCCTCGCAGGCGATTGGACAGAACCCCTTCGTGCGGCCGGACTCCGGGTCACGACCCGAGTCGGGCGAGGCGATCCGGCGACGGAGCTCTGTAAGCTCGCAGAGGCGCGCCAAGCCGACCTGCTCGTCATCGGTGCGAAGAGCCACAGCGCCGTGTACGACCTCCTGGGAGGTACGGCCCACAAGGTTGCCAACCATGCTCGCGTACCCGTCGTCCTCGTCCCACCTCCGGCAGGACCACAAGCGAAGAAGATCCGTGCGCCGAAAAAGCCCGGACCGACGAGCAGGCTCGTTCGACCTTTGCTGTGACGCCCGGACCGAGGGGATGCGCCGTAGCGCCTGAACCGCCGCTGAGTCAGGCCCCTCACCCTTCGATCCTGCAGCCAGCACCACGCTGAAGGTCGGTCGGGGCCCGGGCCTCCCTTCTGCAGCGGCCATCAGGTCGGTGGCACATCGCTGCGGAGCTGCACCGTCGTCTCGCCCCTTCGATGGTCGACATGGAGGTGATGGTCGCCGGCTGCGTCACGCGACACCCGCAGGTCCACTGCGCCTTGGCCCACCCGGAGGTTGGCCAGCACGATCTCGTCCAGCCACTCGGGCAGGGCCGGGTCGAGCTCGAGGAGTGACGATGAAGCGTCGGCTTGGGCACCCAGCAGGACGGTCACCAGGTGCACGAGCGCCCCGGCGGCCCAGGCCTGGGGCACATTGGCTCCGAGATACTGCACCGGGAAGCCGCCGGCGTCGCGGGCCAGACCGGCGAACAGCTCAGGGAGGCGCCGAGCCTGGAACCGGTCGGCGGCGTCGAACATGCCCCGGGCGACCTGGGCCGCTTCGGCATCCATGCCGTAACGACGAAAGCCTGCGGCGCAGATGGCGTAGTCGTGGGGCCAGACCGAACCCAGCTGGTAGGAGAACGGATTGAACGAGCGATGGCCCGAGGCCAGTGTCCGGATGCCCCACCCGCTCCACATGTCCGGAGCCAGCAGCCGTGCCGTCACCCGACGGGCCCGGTGGGGGGCGACGGCCCCGGCCCAAAGGAGATGTCCCGGATTCGACGTCACCGACTCGATCGGAGCCTTGTCGCCGTCCAGGCC
>JALYYN010000272.1 GCA_030946525.1 Actinomycetota bacterium
TCACCTGAAGTCCCGCGACTTGGGAGTTGCCGCCGACAGCGACAGCGGCTCGATCTTCTCGGCGATGAGGTTGGTGACGCCCTCGGCCCGCTCGAGGCGGCCGTGGATGAGCAGCGCCGGCGACGACCGGGCCACCCGGCGATGGGCGGCCCACACCGCGGCGTTGCAGATGACGTTGGCCATGCCGGTCTCGTCCTCCAGGTTGATGAAGATCGTCCCCCTGGCGGTGGCCGGGCGCTGGCGGTGGGTGACGACGCCGCCCACGCTGATCCGGCGCCCCGAGGGCACGTGCTCCAGCCCGGCCACGCTGACCGCACCGGCCGCGTCCAGTTGGGGGCGGGCGAACTGCACGACGTGGCTGTCGGGCGTCACCCCGGTGGCCCACAGGTCGGCCGCCGTCATCTCGGGCCCGGTCATCTCCGGCAACGCCGGTGCGTCGGCGCCGCACACCACCCCTTCCAGCCGGGTGTCAGCCGCCTGGCTCACCGCTCCCGCCCCCCACAGCGCCTCCCGCCGCTGCAGGTCGAGGCTGGCAAACGCCCCCGCCGTCGACAGCGCCTCAACCGCCGGCAGCGTCGCCCCCGTCCGCCGCACCAGATCCTCCATCGACGTGTACGGCCGCCGCTCGGCGATCCGCGTGGCCAGGTCGTCGCCTACGTTGCGCACGTATTCGATGCCCAACCGCACCGCCGGGCCGTCCTCGGGCCGAGTGTGCATTTTTGTGGCTCTGGCAGCGATTTCTGCACACTCGACCGGCGCCAGCGTGGCCTTGACGTCGCTCAGGTTGACGTCGGGCCCGTAGACGGTCACACCGTGGCGGCGGGCGTCGGCCACCAGGGTGTTGGGCGAGTAGAAGCCCATGGGCTGGGTGTTGAGGAGGGCGGCGCAGAAGGCGGCCGGGTAATGCAGCTTCATCCACGACGACGAGTAGACGAGGTAGGCGAAGCTCACCGAGTGGCTCTCGGGGAAGCCGAAGTTGGCGAAGGCGGCCAGCTTGTCGAAGATGGCATCGGCGGTGGCCCCGGTGATGTCGTTGGCCGCCATCCCCGCGTAGAACCGGCTGCGCAGGGCCTCCATCCGCTCGACACTGCGCTTGGACCCCATGGCCTGCCTGAGCTGGTCGGCCTCGCCGCCGGTGAAGCCGGCCACGTCGATGGCCATCTGCATGAGCTGCTCCTGGAAGAGGGGCACGCCCAGGGTCTTCTTCAGCGACTTCTCCAGCAGCGGGTGCAGGTAGGTGACGGGCTCCTGGCCGTTGCGCCGCCAGATGTACGGATGCACCGACCCGCCCTGGATGGGCCCGGGGCGGATGAGGGCGACCTCCACCACCAGGTCGTAGAAGGTCCGGGGCTTGAGCCGGGGCAGGGTGGCCATCTGGGCCCGGCTCTCCACCTGGAACACGCCGATGGAGTCGGCCCGGCACAGCATGTCGTAGACCTCGTCCTCCTGGGGGATGGTGGCCAGGTCGACGGTGACGCCGTGGTGACGGGCGATGAGGTCGACGCCGAGGTGCAGGGCGGTGAGCATGCCCAGGCCGAGCAGGTCGATCTTGACCAGGCCGACGGCGGCGCAGTCGTCCTTGTCCCACTGCAGGACGCTGCGGTTCTCCATCCGCCCCCACTCCACCGGGCACACCTCGACGATGGGCCGGTCGCAGATGACCATGCCGCCCGAGTGGATGCCGAGGTGTCGCGGGAAGCCCTGGATCTGCTCGGCCAGGTCGATCACCGGCTGGGGGACGTCGTGGTCCTTGGTATCGGACAGCCGGTAGCCGTCGACCTGCTTCGACCACGCGTCGAGGGCGCCCTGGGGGTGGCCGAGGGCCTTGCCCATGTCCCTGACGGATGATTTCGGGCGGTAGGTGATGACGTTGGCCACCTGGGCCGCGTTCTCCCGGCCGTAGCGCTCGTAGACGTACTGGATGGCCTCCTCCCGCCGGCCGTTCTCGATGTCCAGGTCGATGTCGGGCGGGCCGTCCCGTTCGGGTGACAGGAAGCGCTCGAACAGCAGCTTGAGGCCGACCGCGTCGGCGTTGGTGATGCCCAGGGCGTAACAGACGGCGGAGTTGGCGGCCGAGCCCCGGCCCTGGCAGTAGATGTCGTTGCGCCGGCAGAACTCGACGATGTCCCAGACGATCAGGAAGTAGCCCGGGAAGCCGAGCGAGTCGATCAAGGCCAGCTCGTGTTCGATCTGTCGCTGCGCCGCCGGGTTGTGGGGGTAGCGGCGTTCGGCTCCCCGCCGGGTGAGCTCCCGGAGCCAGGTCATCTCGTTGTGGCCGGTCGGGACGGGG
>JALYYN010000211.1 GCA_030946525.1 Actinomycetota bacterium
CCTGGCCGTGCGCGTGGTCGGCGGCGCCTGGCCCGAGGGCCTGCCCGACGACGAGGACCTGGGCCTTCCCGCCAGCCGCCACTGGCGCCTGCTGCAGCGGGTGCACGCCCCCGGCGACGGCCAGCTGTCGGCGATCCTGGCCCGGCTCAGCGACGCCGGCCGAGACGGCATCCGCCACCCCCACCCCGAGGTGCTCGGCGTCCTCGACCCCCGGCCCCTGCTCGACGACGCCGCGGCCCTGGCCGCCCGCTATGGCGGGGGCCTGCTCATCGCCGAGACCCTGGCTGCCGGCCTCCTCCACGGCCGCAGACTGTTCTTCGGCACCCAGGCCAACGTCGGCCGCCCCCTGGCCAGCGCCGCCCCCGAGCTCGGCATCGCCGTCCACGTCATCACCTGAGTTCCTGTGGCCGCTGCGCGGCCGTGACGCAAGCGTGAAAATGGTGGCGAGCGAGCCCGTCACGCCGACGTCTTCTTGGTCCTGAGGCCGTATCTGAGTTTGGTGTGGGGCCCGACCAGAAGGGCAACGCACTGTGCTACGAGCACGCCGATCAGACTTTCGTATCCCTCCTGGGCCCCCGGGCTCGCTCGTCCCCTCACCCGACGAGCCCCGGAGGTGCCCTTGAAGCCCCACAGCAACGACGTGGAGGAGATCGACAGCGATGAGAACGAACGGATCCTGAGCTGCGCGGCGGCGATCGACGTCGCCAAGGCATCGGGGATGGTCTGTGTCCGTCGCCCGCACCCCTCGATCGAGGGTCGCCGCACGTCGCGGGTGTGGGAGGTCGCCTCGACGACCAACTCGATCCTGGCCCTTGGTGACGATCTGGTCGCCCTCGGGGTGGAGCGGGTGGTGCTGGAGTCGACATCGGACTACTGGCGGCCGTTCTTCTACCTTCTCGAAGCGGCCGGGTTGACCGTGTGGCTGGTCAACGCCCGAGACGTCAAGCAGGTCACGGGCCGTCCCAAGACCGACAAGCTCGACGCAGTGTGGCTGGCCAAGCTCAACGAAAGGGGCATGCTGCGGCCGAGTTTCGTGCCCCCCCGGGAGATCCGAGCGCTGCGGGACTACACCCGACTGCGGACCGAACTCGTCGAGGAGCGCTCCCGGCACAAGCAACGACTCGAGAAGCTGCTCGAGGACGCCCTCATCAAGTTGTCGTCGGTGGCCGCGGACCTGCTCGGGGTGTCGGCCCGGGCGATGATCGAAGCGCTCAGCGCCGGAGAACGCGACCCCAAGGTCCTCGCCGATCTGGCCCGGGGGAAGCTGAACACCAAGAGGCCGGCGCTGCTCGAAGCGCTCACCGGCCGCTTCGACGATCACCACGCCGACCTGGCCCGGCTGCTGTTGGACCAGATCGACGCCTGCTCGGACAAGGTCGACCGGCTCACGACCCACATCGAACAGCTCGTCGCAGAGTTCCCTGAGCCCACACCGCCGACCGACGCTGAGCACGGCCCCATCCCAGCCAGCGACGTACCGGTCGAGCACGACCCCCACGCCCCCCGACTCACGACGGTCCAACGCCTCGACGAGATCCCCGGCATCGCGGAACGCGCCGCCCAGATCATCATCGCTGAGGTCGGTCTCGACATGGGCCAGTTCCCCACCCCCGCCCACCTGGTGTCCTGGGCGAAGCTGTCACCCCAGACCATCCAATCCGGGCCCAAGGTCAAAGCGGGCAAGACCGGCAAGGGCAACCGCTACCTCAAAGGCGTTCTCGGCGAGGTCGCCACCGCCGCAGCGAAGACCGACACGTTCCTCGGCGAACGGTACCGCCGCCTCGTGCGCCGAGCGTGGCAAGCAACGAGCCCTCGTCGCTGTCGCCCGATCGATCCTCGTGATCGTCTGGCACCTTCTCAACGACCCCGACGCCCGCTACATCGACCTCGGAGCGGACTATTACACCAACCGGCTCGATCCCAACCGCAAGACCCGCGACCTGGTCCGCCAACTCCAAGCCCTCGGCCACTCCGTCACCCTCGCCCCCGCCGCCTGACACGACCACCGTCGGGGCTCACGCCGCGAGCGGGGCTCTGCCCCGACCCTGGTCCGGCGCGCCCGAATCGGCGACGACCACAAGCTATTTTCCGGTCAGAGCAGCGGTCCCTGGGAGAGGATCCGAAGCATTGAGTACCGAGCTATGCCCGCGCCCCGCGGCTACAGGGCGGTCAGCAGGCGGAGGACCTCGCCGCCGAGGGCCACCAGGCTG
>JALYYN010000281.1 GCA_030946525.1 Actinomycetota bacterium
CAGCGCGCCCTTCGGGACCCGCTCCAGGAACGTCCCGTCGGCCGCGCCGCCCATGCCGCCGCCCGACTCCCACCGGGGCAGCACGCCCATCCGGTCGAGCACGACGACCACCGCGGCGCCGACCACCAGGCAGGGGAGCACCACGAGCAGGACCAGCATCAGCGGACCGGCGCCTGCTGGGAGGGAACGGTGGTCCCCGTTCCGTACGGCGGCGGCGCCTGGTACCCCGCCGCCGACGGCACGGTCGTCGGCTGTGTGAGGGGCTGGGTCACCGGCGGGGACACCGGCTGCGACCCCGGTCCGGAGCTCCCGGTCGTCGGGGAGGCATACGGGTTGTAGCCGGGCAGGAAGGGGTTGTACGGAACCTGGTTGTACGGCGGCCGGTTGTAGGGCGGGGGGAAGGTCGACGGGTCGAGCTGCCCCGGCGCCAGGGGCAGGGTGGTGACCGTGGGAGCGGTGATCGCCGGGCCCTGGACGACCGGGGGTTGGTAGAGGGTCGTCGGCGGTATCGGCGGGGTGAAGTCCAGGGTCGGGACACCGTCGAGTGCGGCCGACATGAAGTCGTGCCAGGTCTTGGCCGGCAGAGTCCCGCCGTAGACGCGCGGCAGCCCGGCCACGTCGACCAGCGGCTTCTGGCTGTCGGCGTAGCCCATCCAGACCGACGTCGACAGCTGGGGGGTGAAGCCCACGAACCAGGCGTCGCCGAAGTTCTCGCTGGTCCCGGTCTTGCCGGCCGTGCCGTTCGGGCGCCCGATGGCGGCCCCGGTTCCGGTGCCGTAGCCGACGACGTCCTTCAGGACGTCGGTGACCTGGTCGGCGACGTCGGCGCTGAGCACCCGCTTGCCCGGCCGGGTCCGGTTGTCCTCCAGGACCTGGCCGTCGGGACCGAGCACCCGGAGCACCGGCGTCGCTGCGAACTGCATCCCATGGGCGGCGAAGACCCCGTAGGCCGCCGCCATGTCGAGGGGCGCCACCTCGGCGGCGCCCAGGGTCAGGCTCGGCCCGTACGGCAGGCCGTTGGGCAGCTTTCCGTCGGCGTTGACCTCGGTGACACCCAGGCGGTGGGCCATCTCGGCCGTCTTCTTCACCCCGACGTCCTGGACGAGCTGGGCGAAGACGGTGTTGACGGAGTAGGCGGTGGCCTGGCGCAGGCTCAGCGACCCGTAGCCGCCGCTCTCCACATTGCTCACGACGCAGCCGTTCCCCGTGCAGCGGGGGTAGGTGTAGGTGCTGGGCCCCGGATAGGTCTTGTCGGGGCTGACCCCCTCCTCGAACGCGGTCGCCAGGGTGAAGGGCTTGAACGAGGACCCGGGCTGGCGCCCGGTGCCGCCACCGGCGACACAGACCGGACCGTCCCCGGCGGCGGCGGGCGTGGTCCCGCCGGGCTGGGCGGGGGCGGCGGGGCAGTTGCCGAGGGCCAGGTTCACCTGGGACGCGGCGAAGTCCCGCCCGCCCACCATGGCCTTGACCAGCCCGGTCCGGGGATCGATGGACGTCAGCGCCATGTCGATCGGCGCCGACGTCCCTTTGAGGGAGGCGGTGACCGTCGCCTCCGCCTTGGCCTGCAGGCCCGGGTCGAGCGAGGTCTCCACCCGCAGGCCGCCCTGGTACACCTTGTCGTCGCCGTAGCGGGCGATGAGGTAGCCGCGGACGTAGTCGGTGAACCACGGGAACCGGGTCAGGGCGTCCTGGGCGGGGTAGACGAGGGTCGCCGGTTCGCCCTTGACAACGCCGTTGTCGACCTTCACCAGTCGTTGCGTGACAGCTTCGGCGTGCTGGGAGTCGGTGATGCGGCCCTGGTCGCGCATCTTGTCCAGGGCCCGGCGGCGTTGCAGCTCGGCGTCGCCGGGGTTCAGGCGGGGGTCGTAGCGGCTGGGGGCCGACAGCAGGCCGGCCAGGAGGGCGGCCTCGGAGACGGTGAGGTCGTGCACCGGCTTGCGGAAGTAGGTCTCGGCCGCGGCGCCCACGCCGTAGGCGCCGCCGCCGAAGTAGGCGCGCGACAGGTACCGGTACAGGATCTCGTCCTTGCCGAGCTCCTTCTCCACCCGACCGGCCAGCACCGCCTCACGGAGCTTGCGCGCCAGCGTCGGTTGGTCGCCGATGTAGACCAGCCGGACGTACTGCTGGGTGATGGTCGAGGCGCCCTCGACGTAGCCCCCGCCGTGCAGGTCGGCGGAGATGGCCCGCAGGATGCCACGGGAGTCGACGCCGTTGTGGTCGTAGAAACGGCGGTCCTCCATGGCCAGCACCGCGTCGACCAGGACCTGGGGGATGTCGGCCCGGGCGACGGGGAAGCTGGTGTCGAAGCGGTGGAAGTCGGCGATCTCGGTGCCGGTGCTGTCGAAGACGCGGGTGATGCGGGAGTCGATGGTCGCTCGGGGCGTCGGCAGGGCGCCCGACAGGGGCACGGCCAGCAGGCACACGACCAGGATGCCGATGACCAGCACCGGCACGATCAGGCCGGCGATGGCCAGGGCGGTGACCCCTCGCCACATGGGGTCCTCCCAGGCGGCGGGCGCCCACCACGTCGCCGACCGGCTGGTGTCGCGGCGGCCGAAGAGCAGCTCTGACGCCGACAGCACCCTCTCGTCCCCCTCGACACCACTTGCGCCGGCCACTCGCTCGACCGGTCGCCCCTATCCTTCCCCATTCGGCGTGGTCCCACGCCGGGCCGCCACCGTCTAGGGTCGGCGACGGAGGTGTCCGGGCACCTGGTGGGCCCCCCCGCCTTCAAAGCGGGTGGGACGGGCGATCCCCGTCCGCCGGGTTCGAATCCCGTCCACCTCCGCCCTTCCCCGGGTCCGCCCTTCCCCCGGGTACGCGCTGCCCCGGGTCCGCTCTGCGCCGGGTCCGCTCTGCCGGCCGCCTCTGGCGGATCGAGCGGTCCGCCGACCAGGCCGGAAAGGTTCGACGGTCCGGGTACGGTGACCGCATGGGCAAGGTGTCGGCGTCGATCGTGGTGCCGCTGGGCATCGAGGCCACGTGGGACGCGGCGGTCGACTGGCCCGGGCAGGAGTCGTGGGTGCCGGGCTCGAC
>JALYYN010000292.1 GCA_030946525.1 Actinomycetota bacterium
AAGCCTCACGAGAAGCAAGACTATGGCTTCGGCCATGGCGCTGTGGCGACCATGTGGGGCTACTCCGCCGCCCCGGCCGTGTGACCGCTGCGCTCCCCCTATCGGGGGCCAATGGCGTCTCTCGAGGGCTCCTGCGCAGCTTCCGACGTTTCCGCAACCACCGCATCCGGGTCCTGCTCTACGCCGGCCGCCCCAACTGGGACCTACTCGCAACCGTCACACCGTGCTGAAATCCGAAGAGCCACCTTAGCTGACCTCCCCGAGCAGCGTGGGAGCGAAATTGAGCCAAACAGGGGGTTGCTGGCGGTAAAAAGTGTACAAGGCTCCCAGGTCCCTCCGCCCGGGGTTGAAGCGGTGCGCCATATGCGAAAAGTCGGCGCTCGCCGCGCCGACGCAGAGCGACCGGATGCCGAACTCAGGTGGCCTCGAAGCCGTGGTCGGTGAAGCGCAGCGCGGCGGCGTTCTCGCTGACGATCTTCACGGTCGTCTCTGGGAAGCCGTCGGCGTTGATCGCCCGGATCTCGATGGCGACCTCGGTGTCCGTCCCGACGAGCCCTTGGAGGTGAGCGACGACCTCTTGAGCCAACCTGCCGGCGTCGCGCCCCAGTCGGTCGGGGTCGACCGCTACGACGCCGTAGAAGCGCCGAGGTCACTGGATGATGGTTGCGTCGTCCGTACTCGACCCTGTGTCGCCGTCCGCCACCCCGACATGAGCTTGCTCGGCTCGGATCTGCGCGTCCGCCGTCGCAGGAGCTACCAGCAGGGTGTTCCCCTGGGCCGGTGGCGCCATGGCGCCGGCCACCAGCCCGGCGAAGCGCCCGGGCTGACGCGGGTCCTCAGCCTCCGCGACTGCAAATCCCTCGGTGGCCCACACCGTGGACGCCGCCCGCTAGCCACGCAGGCCAGCAGCACCCCGACGTCGCGCAGGCGGTGGAGGTACAAGGCCGCCCCGTCTGGATGAGCTTCCGTGCCGCCCGTTCGGGCAGCCTCCCCGCGCCGTCGGCCTTCACCTCGTCCCAGATTGGCTGCTCTGTCGGCTCCGGCTGACGGGGACGAGCAGCCAGTGGTATGCGTCGGCCAGCCGTAGGTCGACCGTGGAGTTGGCGTCCACCAACCGTTCCTTCGCCTGGTCCTCCTGCTGGCGGGACAGGCCGAGGGCGTCGGAGTCCTTCACGACCGACGCCCAAGCCAGGTGGTCGCCTCGGCCTGCTCCAGGTCGGCCACGGCCCGGTCATCGGCGGCGAGGAAGACGAGCATGTTGCGGAAGTCCCGGGGAGCCACGCCGCGGTGGTCGAGGATCTCGCGGGCCAACTGCAGCGTCGCCGTCTCACCCGCCCGAGGCCGGTGGGGCGTCCCGGGGCCGAGGATGACGAGGCGCGCCGAGGGATCGTCGGCCACGTCGGCCGGGACGGCGGGGACGGCATGGACGGCTGCGAACTGATCGTGGTGCGATTCGAGCAATTCGGAGTCGGGCTCCAATGGCGTCGTGCACCTCGTGGCGGGCTCCGGCGACGAGGCGCTCGGCCCGGTCATGGGCCAGGTGGGCGAAACCCGGCTGCGTGCCGTACCAGTACCGGCCGCTGCCGACGTAGAGTAGGTGGCCCGGTCGGCCAGCCGGCTCAGGGCGTCGCCGTATATGGCCACGGTCTCTCCCGGCATGACCGACCCGAGCCGGACACGGGCGGCGTCGATCCCCTGGTTCGGCGAGCCCGACCTTGGCGCAGAACCGAGGAAGACACAGCGGGCGACCCGGCGGGTGGCGCCGTAGCGGCCGAGGTCCTTGTACTGGTCGTCGAGGGCACGGGACATCGAGCCCGGCCTGTCGACGTCGGCGTCGATGATCGGCTTCCAGTTGTCCTCGAGGTTGCGGGTCAGCTCGGCGACGACGGCGGAGTCGGACAGTGGGACGCTGGCCGGGAGAATGACCGGCGACTGGTCCTGCCCGGCCCACAGGACATGGACCACGATGGCCATGAGGCGGAGCACGCCGCGCGTGCGCTGGAAGCGGTCGAGGGTCGACCAGTCCTCCCCGGATCGAGACACGGCCCTCGACGCCACCGTGGCCGGCTGGACCGCCGACATGACCAAGGGCGCTCAGGCGG
>JALYYN010000302.1 GCA_030946525.1 Actinomycetota bacterium
GGGCGTCAAGGGCCACTGCGGGGCTTCGCTGGCGCTTCGCTCCTCGCTGGGGCGCCGCCCCACCCTTGACCCCCCGTCGCCCCGGTGGCGGGGGCGCGGTCATGAACCTGATCCACCCGTGTGGCCGCGACGCGGCCCCGGGATCAGGTTGGAAGGCAGAGCCGAACCATGACTGAGCGCGCCGACGTCTCCGGCGTCTCCGGCGGCTCGGGCGCCCAGGTGGCCCCGGTGGGGGCGGCAGGCCTACGCCGGGCCCAGTACGGATTGGTCTTCTGCGAGCTGCCGCCCCGGCGGCGCACCACCGGGGCCAACACCGCAGCGCCGACACCGGTGCCGGCAACGCCCGGCCCAGACGCACCCGCCGGTGGGCGAGCCCACGGCACCTACGCCAAGGCGGTGGTGGAGGGCTGCCGGTGCGAGCGCTGCGTGGCGGCCCGCCGGAACTACAACCGTCGGCGGGTCCAGGCCATCACCCGTCCCGACGAGGTGTGGCTGCCCTATGTCAGTGCCGAGCCGGCCCGGGCCCACCTGAGGGCGCTGGCCAAGGCCGGGGTCGGGCTCAAGACGGTGGCCAAGGCGTCGGGGGTGTCGACGGGTGGGCTTTCCAAGATCGTCTACGGCGACCGGCGGCGGGGGCGCCCCCCTTCCCGGCGCGTCCGACCCGAGACGCTGCGCAGGATTCTGGCCGTCAAGCTCACCGACGCCCGGGGGTCCCAGCGGATCCCCGCGGGGCCGACCTGGGCCCTGCTCGACGAGCTGTTGGCCGTCGGCTACACCCGCTCCTATCTGGCCCGGGCCCTGGGGGCGTGGTCGGCCAACCCGGCACTGCAGGTCGGGCGGGTGCGGGTGCGGGCCTCCACCGCCCGCGCCGTCGAGGAGCTGCACCGGCGCCTCGTCGCGCTACCAGCCCCCGAGCGGCGGAGCCGGTGGTCACGATGAGCCCGGGGGAGGAGCCCCGGGTCCCTCTCGACCGCGCGCCGTTCCCCGGGCCGTGGCGCGAACGAGGGGCGTGCCGGGTGGTGCCCACCGCGGTGTTCTTCCCGGCGCGGGGAACATCGCCGGCGGCGGCCAAGGAGGTGTGCCGGGCCTGTCCGGTGTGCGAGGACTGCCGGGCCTACGCCCTGCCGTTGGGCGATCTCTTGGGAGTGTGGGGTGGGCTGGCCGAGGTCGAGCGCCAACACCTGCGCCGAGGCCACGCTGACCCGACCCCCGCCCCGCCCGTACCGGTCCCGACATCCAAACGCCGCCGGCCCCGTCGAGGCGGGGTTCTCTATCGCACGCTGGAGGAGCTCACCGCCCACCCCGGCCGGTGGGCTCGTGTCGCCATCTACCCCGGGCCCTACACCGCGGCGGGCATGGCCGGGCGCCTACGGGCCGGGACGGTGGCAGCGCCCCCGGGGATCTGGCAGTTCGAGGGGCGACACAGCGACGACGGCACCAGCGGTCTGTGGGCCCACTACGGGCCCACCCATGTCGACGTGGCCACCACACGTCCGGACAACGTCGCCTGTCTGGCGCCGCCCATCGGGAGCGCGCCGATGAAGGACGAGTGGCGGCACTCGGACGGCAGCGCATCACGCGCCGACGGCGTTCATGGCCCGCTCGCTGACGTGTAGTCCAGCGGGCCCCGGGCCACTCGACTTCGGCACATATCTGGAGCGGGCGGGAGGGCGTCCTCGATGTAGCGGACGAGGGCCTAGAGCTTCGTCGTGGACACATCATCTGGAGCGATTCTCCGATGTAGCCGATGCCACGTCCCCTATTCCATGCCGCCTTTTCCGGGTGGAGTACCAGCTCGTGCCTTTCCGTGGACATGTCCACGACGCAGCGGGCCCTGTCCTGCAACGCTTTCGGCGCAACCGCTCCAGATAGCGGCACGAGCGCAGCGCCTGGTAACGCCCGCCCGGCCTACGACACCGGCCCCGACGAACTCGTGCGCTCCAGCCACCCGCTCACGCTTGCTACTTAGCGCCTGCTCGGAGGAGATCGGGCGTCCCCGCGTCTGTCGCGCACTGTTCGGAGCCGACGGGAGAGGGTTCGCGAGGGGCGCCCTGATCGGCACTTATCTCAAGCCCGTCGAGGACCGTCATCGATGTAGCCGACAAGGGCGTGACGGCCCGTGGGAGACACTCGGACTTCAGCGCGTCACCGACGCAGCCACCGCCGATTCCCCCTTCATTGCC
>JALYYN010000315.1 GCA_030946525.1 Actinomycetota bacterium
TTGTCGTCTGGGAGCGCGCCCTGGGTCCGATCCTCACCGGTGCGGGCCGGGACGATCCGGCGCTGGACGCCGTCGTCGCCTTCCTCGACCGGCTGGAACGAGACGCCGACAACGATCCCCGAAGCCGACTGCCCGACCTGCTGGCGGCCGTCGACTCGGGCGGGATGGAGCCGGATCGGTGGCGGGTGTCGGCCGCGGCGGAGGGCCACGCCGACGCGGTCGTCATCACCTCCATCGCCGCCGCCGCCGGCCGGGAATGGCACACCGTCGTTCTCACCGGCTGCGTCGAGGGCGAGTTGCCCCGGATCAGCGGCCGGGCGCCGTTGTTCGATCCTGCGCTGCTCGACGGCCCTGCGCTACTCGACGGTGCCGTCGCACCCTCGCCGGCCGAGCGGCGGGAGCGGTCGCTCGCCGAGGAGCGTCGCACCTTCGCCCAGGCGTGTTCGAGGGCCACGGGCCGGCTGATCGGCACGGCCGCCCCCCAGCCGGGAGTCCTGCTCAGCCGCTTCGTCGAGAGATGGCGGCCGGGACCGGCCCGGGCCCTCGAGCCCCTCGGACCTGCGCCCGTCTGGCTGGAGCCCACAAAGGGGTCGACGGAGGTCTTCCCCGACGGCCGGCTCGTGCTCTCGGCCAGCCAGCTCGACACCTACGACGACTGCCCCCTGCGCTACGCCTACAGGTACGGCGTCCGCACCGCCGACGAGGCGGGCGCGCCCGCCGCCCTCGGAACCCTCGTCCACGCCGTGCTGGCCGAGTTCCTCGATCCCGACCGGGCGGACCCCCCACCCCGTACCCGGGAGGAACTGCTGCGCCTGGCGGCCGAGCACTGGACCGACGACATCGCCCTCTACCGCCCGCAGATCGAGGAGTGCCGGCGGGACTACTTCCGGATGCTCGAGGACTGGTGGGCGGTCGAAGGCGAGGGACCGGGCGCCCCCGAGGTGCTGGGCGTGGAGCGGCGCTTCGACGTCGAGGTCGGCGACCTCCGCCTCGTCGGTGCCATCGACCGGGTCGACCGGGCCGCCGACGGTGAGGGTATCCGGATCGTCGACTACAAGACCGGCCGTCGGGAGCCCCGGCCCGACGCCATGCCCGACGACCTGCAGCTGGCCATCTACCACCTCGCGGCCACGCGCGACCCTGAACTGGCCTCCCTCGGACCGCCCCGCGAGCTGCGCCTGCTGTACCTGCGGAGCATGCGCGCCTACGAGCAGCCGGTCGTCGCCGACCACGCCGCCGTCACCGAAGCCCGGATCGCCGACGCGGCCCAGGACATCCGCGCCGAGCGCTTCGAGCCGTCGGTCGACGCGTCGTGCCGCACCTGCTCCTTCCACCGGCTGTGCCCGCTGCAGCCCGAGGGCCGGGAGGTGGGGGCCCGGTGACACTGGTGTTCACCTCCGAGCAGCTCGAAGCCATCACCGCGCCGAACCAGCCCCAACTGCTCGTCGCCGGCGCCGGCACCGGCAAGACGACGGTGATGGCCCGGCGCATCCTCCATCTGGTCGAGTCCGGCCAGGCCCGGCCCGACCAGATCCTCGGCCTGACCTTCACCAACAAGGCGGCCGCCCATCTCAAGGCCAAGGTGCGCGAGGCGCTGGGGCCCGATGCCGACGTCACCGTCGGCACCTACCACTCCTTCGGCGCGTCGCTCGTGGCCGATCACGCCCTGGAGCTGGACCTGAGCCCGCGCACCCGCATCCTCAACCGGGCCCAGGCCTGGCAGCTCCTCTACGGCGTTTTCGACGAGTTCCGCTTCGAGCGCCGTCGCACGCTGTTCCCGCAGGTACTGCTCGACGACGCGCTCAACCTGGCGTCGCGCTGCGCCGACCATCTCGTCCCGATCCAGGCGGTCATCGACGACTGTACGGCCATCGCCGCCAGCGGGGCGAGCAAGAGGATCAAGGACACGGCGGCGACGCGCCTCGAGCTGTGCCAGGTCGTCGCCGCCTACGGGCGTCGCAAGCGCGAGCGCGACCTCCTCGATTTCGGCGACCAGATCGGCCTCGCCGTGCGACTCCTGAGCGACAACCCCGACGTGGCCGCCGCCCTGCGGGAGCAACATCCGGTCGTCCTCCTCGACGAGTACCAGGACACCAACTACGCCCAACGACACATGCTGCAACTGATCTACGGCAGTGGTTCGGCGGTGACGGCGGTCGGCGACGACATGCAGTCGATCTACGCCTTCCGGGGCGCCCACCTGGCCAACATCGTCGACTTCCCCCGGCATTTCCCGCCCGTGACGAGGCGTTCCCTCCAGGTCACGTTCCGCTTCGGACCTGCCCTGGTGGCGCTGGCCAACCGGATCCAGGACGAGGTGCCCGATGCGCTCGACAAGACCCTGACCTGCCCGCCCGGCGCCCCCGCCACGACCATCGAGTGCTTCCTGGCCGCGGACGACGCCGAGGAGGCGGCCACCATCGCCGACGACATCGCCAAGCGGGTCGCCGACGGCGAGCCGTGCGGGCAGACGGCGGTGCTGTGCCGCAAGCGCCGGCTCATCATGCCGATCGCCGCCGCCCTGGAGGACCGCCACGTCGCAGTCGAGGTACTGGGCGCCAGTGGCCTGCTCGACCGGCCTGAGATCGTCGATCTCGTCTCCTTGCTCGAGATCCTGGCCGACCCGTCCGCCGACGTCGCCCTCCTGCGGATCCTGACCGGTCCCCGCTACCGGCTCGGCCTGCGGGACCTGGCCGCCGTGTCCCGGCACGCCCGGGCCGGCCAGGTGGGCCTGGCCGCCGCGCTGGCCGACCACGGGCAGATCGGCGGGCTGTCGTCGGAGGCGTCATGGCGGATCGGGCGCTTCCTCGCCGAGCGGTCGGCACTGTCCGGTTCGGTGGCAACCCAGCCCGTGCTGGAACTGGCCGAGGCGATCATCGAGCGGACCGGTCTGTGGCGCGCGTCGGGGGCCATCGGGCACGAGAACCTGCTGCGGTTCCTGGACCTGGCCGAGAGCTTCGCCCCGATCGAGGGCGATCCCGGCCTGCGGGCCTTCGTCGAGTACCTGCAGCTCCTCGACGAGTCCGACGACGACCTGGCCGAAGCCCACCTGACCGACACCGATGCGGTCAAGGTCATGACCATCCACCAGGCCAAGGGTCTCGAGTTCGACACCGTGTACGTGCCCGGCCTGGCCGGTCGCGGCCGGTCCCAGATCTTCCCGGACGCACGGGTCGGCGAGAACGCGCTGAGCAACTCGTCCGCCCTGCCGTGGTGGCTCCGGGAGGACGACGGGATCCCGTCATGGACGACGACGACGCAGAAGGAGATCGAGGATGTCATCCGCCGCCGGCGGATGGACGAGGAATGGAGGCTGCTCTACGTGGCCTGCACACGGGCCCGGCGACGGCTGGTCTGCTCGGCCGCCCACTGGTACCCGGGACCCGCCGAACCGCAGGGCCCCTCGGCGTTCTACGAGTTCGTGGCAGCGCAGGCCGACATCGTGACCGAGCGCTTCCGTCACGAGGCCGCCGAGATCGATCCCGAGGTGGCCGCCAAGGAGCGCCAGCGGGCTTCCGCCCACCGCCAGGCCCCGCCGTCGACGTCGCCGGCGGCAGTGGCGCCGGCCCAGCTCCGCCTCGACGACCTGGAGCCGCCGGTGGTCGTCGCTGCGCCCCGGACTGCGCCCGCGGCGTTGTCGGTGACCGGGCTGGTCACCTACGCGCGCTGCCCGCAGCAGTTCTACTGGACGGTGGTGAGGCCGCTTCCCCGCCGGTCGTCGGCCGCCGCCCGGCTCGGCACGGAGATCCACCGGTGGATCGAGCAGCGGGCCGGCGGCCAGCTGGCATTGCTCGAGCCCGACGACGAGGTCGGCGCGCCTGAGGCCGATCGGCCGCCGACCGCCGGCGGCGGTGGGATCGACGTCGCCGCCGCGTTGCGGGCGTCGTTCCTCGCCGGCCCGTGGGCTCCGCTCGACCCCGTCAAGGTCGAGGCGCCGTTCGTCCTGGCCGTGGGCGGCCACGTCGTGCGGGGTCGCATCGACGCGGCCTACGAACGCGAGGGTCGGCTCGAGCTCGTCGACTTCAAGACGGGTCGCGTCGCAGCGGAGGGCGACCTGGGCGCCGGCACCCAGCTCGACCTGTACGGCCTGGCCGCCATCGACGCCTGGGGCGCCGACCCGGAGCGCCTGCGCACCACCTACTGCTACCTGCGCACCGAAGGTCCCCCGCAGGTCGTATCCACCGACTGGAGCGCGGAGAGGGTGGTGGCGGTCCGGGCCCGGCTGGCCATGGCCCTCGACGACCTGGCCCGAGCCCGGTTCGCTCCCCGTCCGGGATCCTGGTGTGCCGGCTGCGACTTCCTGGCCTTCTGCCCGGCAGGCCAGGTGACAGCGGCCCGATGAAGGGCCGCCTTACAGGTACTGACCGGTGGCGCCGGGCGCCGGCTGGGAACGGAGCGCTGTCACATCGCCCCGGCGCTCGAAGACCTCGGCGAGGGTCAGTTCGCCGGGCGGCGGCACGGGTCCGCCGAGGAGGGCGGCGGCCTCCTCGGCACTGAGCGCAGGGAACTCCACCTCGGCCAGGCAGCGGCCGGGTCGGACGACAGCCGGGTGCAGGCGCCCGAGCGGCTCGTTGGTGGTGATGAGCACGAGCGCCTTCATCCCCTGGCCGATGAAGCCGTCGGCCAGGTTGAGCAGGCGGGAAAGGGACTGGCCGGCGGCGCGCTTGGCGTCGGCGCGCAGGAGCTCGTCGGCGTCCTCGATGACGATGAGGCGCCAGCGGGGGGCGTCGTCGTCCTCCTCGTAGTGGTCCCCCCCGAGCAGTACTGACATGAGGTAGCCGGCCTCGCCCAGGAACCGTTCGGGGTCGATCACGAAGAGCGTGCGGCACCACGACGACCAGGACCGGGCCAGGGCGCGGATGGCCGTCGTCTTGCCGGTGCCGGGCGGCCCGTGCCAGAGCAGGAGCCGACCGCCGGCGGTCGGTGCGTCCATCGCCGCGAGCCGGGCGACCTTGGCCCGCACCGGACCGGCGTAGTTGGCGCTGATGTCCGCCCAAACCGGCGCGTCGATCCGTCGCTCGACGTTGCGATGACACGCGGCGGCGGCGTACCAGAACTCGACGGCCAGGCTGTCCGGGGCCTTCTCGACCACCGGGCATCGGGCCCGGATGTCGGCCACCGCCTTGGCGAGCTCGTCCGGACCGACGGCGGACACCGACACCTCGACGTTGCCGTTGCGGTGGCGGTCGACCAGCGCGGACCAGCCCTGGCCGCGAGCCAGGATGCGATCCACGTAGGGGTCGGTGACCTGGCGGACAACCGAGCCGATCGGCACGAGGTCGGACGCCCGAGCCACGCCGGCGGCCGTGAGCTCCTCGACGAAGGGCTCCTCGCCACTGACGAAGGGCGCGCGCGCCAGGGACGCCAGTACGTCCTCGTAGTCGCCCGCGTTGAACGTCAGGCGAAGCGGCAGCTCGGTGGAGCCCATGAGGCCATGGTGGCAGGCAGTACCGCCGCCCGTCCCCGAATATCAGATCACGACGGTGAGCGCGTCGGGCTCCACCCGCACCGAGATAACCCGGGCACTGCCCACCGGCACGCCGTCGAGCCGGACCGGAAGGGGCCGCTCCAGCTCGACCTGCAGCGCGGCGGTGCGTCGCTCACGTATGCCGGGATGGGGCAGATGGGCGCCATGGTGCAGGCGGGTCCGCACCGGCAGCAGTTGGCCGGGCGGGAGATGGGCGTCGTATGTGTCGAGCAGGCCGTCGTTGGGATGGGCGCGGGGCCCGAGGTTCCACGTGCCCAGCCACTGATTGCTGAGCCATTGGGCGTTCATGGCCACGAAGCTACGGGTCCAGAAGCGGTTGCGGGCGACCACGTGGGCGACGAAGAGATGGAGGCGGCCGTCGAGCAGGACCTCGCCGAGGTCGACGGTGAACCGTACGCCCTGCAACACTCCCGCGGGTCCGCCCCCGCCGCCCAGAGTGTGGCAGAGGTCGCCACCCAATAGGCCGAGGGCGGGCAGCGGCCGGCGCTCCCGGCGGGCCTCCCGCAGGGCGGCCGCCGCTTCGGCGTCGGAGCGGACCACGACCCCGCCCTCGGGCAGCTCGCCGGGCGCGCCCCACGGCTGCCCCTTGGCGATGGGCGACATGCCCTTACGGGCCGAGCACCGAAGAGGCGGCCACGACGCCCCGGAACACCCGGTCGGCCGCGACGCCTGCGGCCTTGGCGGTCGCCGGGTCGGGGGCCATGAGGGCGAGCTGGCGGAGGAGGTCGATGAGCTGCTTGATGTTGCGGACGAAGTCGCCCCCGGACA
>JALYYN010000321.1 GCA_030946525.1 Actinomycetota bacterium
CCGTCGAGACCGACAACACGGTGTTCGTCCCGCCCTTCCTCGGCTCGCGGGTCGTCAAGGGCATCGCCCTGGACGAGATCGTCGGGTACGTCAACGAGACCGCCCTGTTCCGCAACCAGTGGCAGTACCGCCCGGAGAAGGGCGAGAACGACGCCGACTTCAAGACCCGCATCCGGCCCATCCTGCGCGAGGAGCTGGGCAAGGCCACCGCCGCCGGTCTGCTCGTCCCCCAGGTCGTGTACGGCTACTTCCCGGCTAACGGCGACGGCAATGACGTGGTGATCTGGAAGGACGAGAGCCGTACCGCCGAGTGGCTGCGGTTCGCCTTCCCCCGCGAGGGCAGCGACCCCTGGCGGTGCATCGCCGACTTCTTCCGGCCGGTGAGCTCCGGCGAGGTCGACTACGCCGCCTTCTCGATCGTCACCATCGGCGACCGGGTGTCGGAGGCCACCGGCAAGCTGTTCGCCGAGGACCGCTACGGCGAGTACCTGCGCCTTCACGGCCTGGGCGTGGAGCTGGCCGAGGCCACTGCCGAGTACTGGCACCGGCGCATGCGGGAGGAGTGGGGTTTCGCCGACGAGGACGGCCGCCTGGTCGACATGCTGGTCCGCCAGGGCTACCGGGGCGGCCGCTACTCCTGGGGCTACCCGGCCTGCCCGGACCTCGAGGACAACCTCAAGGTCGCCGACCTGCTCGACGCCGAACGCATCGGCGTTTCGGTGAGCGAGGACTTCCAGTACGTCCCTGAGCAGACCACGTCGGCGATCATCTGCCACCACCCCAAAGCGAAATACTTCGTGGCGCGATAGGGCGGATGGCGCATTGGGGCACGGCGCTCTCACAGGAGAGACCCGACCTCTCGAACTGGTGTTCGTAGCACACCGACCCAACCGGCCGGATGCAAGGCTTCGAGTCCGAAAAGGAGGCGCGGGCCCCGCGGACTACTCGGACAGCGGATGCCAGTCCGGGGGGCCGATGGTGGACGCCTCGGGACCGAAGCGCGCCACGTAGCCCGGGTGGACCTCCTTCCAATGGTCGCCGGGGTTCCATCCCGACGGGTCACCGGCGAGGTGGCAGCCGAGCAGATCCAGGCAGACGTGCCAGCCGGCGGCGTCCCGGGCGGCGTGGCCCAGTTCGTCGAGCGCGTTGACGAACGTCAGCACGCACCCGTCACCGTCCGGGCGCAGGTCGAAGCGCAACGTCTCGTCGCCCCAGCGGTACTCGAGGGCGCGAGGGGGGTCGTAGACCAGCATCTCGCCCTCGGTGTCGGGCGCCTCGTCCTGGGGCATGACGAAACGCAACGCGGCGCCCGCCTCCCGCTCACCCTCGATGGCCGCCGGGAACCATGCCGCCACGTGCTCGGGCTCGGTGATGGCCCGCCACACCTTCTCCGGAGGATGGGGCAGCCTCCGCTCGAAGGTCAGCTGCCAGCGATCGCCGGTCCGTCCGAGGTGTCCGTCGGTGTCCGTGTCCCCTCCTGTGATCCTGCGGTCAGTCGTCGGCCATGGTCGCCAGGTGGGCTTCGAGGCCGTCCGGCCGCGACTCCCACAGCAGCCGGTAGGGCTCGAGCCATTCGTGCACCGCACGCAGCGGCTCCGGGCGCACCCGATAGACCCGTCGCTGGGCATCGGTGCGGACCTCGACCAGACCGGCGTCGCGCAGGATACGCAGGTGCTTGGAGACGGCGGGCTGGCTGACAGCCAGTGCGTCGACCAACTCCCCGACGGCCCGCTCGCGGGCCCGTAGCAGGTCGAGGATACGGCGGCGGTTCGGCTCGGCCAGGACGGTCATGGCTTCCATGTCGCCATGCATCATGCCGGACCGGCTATATAACCGTCAAGGCATGCAATGCAGGCACCGGCCGGCCCGCAACCGACCCCGTCTACCTGGCCGGCTTCAGCCCCTGCTGGTAGAACGCGCCCTCGACCCGGAACTCACTGCCGCCCTCGACGTCGGCCAGGACGCAGACCCGGAATCGCTGCTCGCCCCGTTTCAAGGTCTTGCGCGCCTGGACGGTGACGGTGGCGGTCGCCGTCTGGCCCGGGTCGGCGTGGATCTCCGTGGGCTGGACGTCGACGGCCAGGGCCCCGGACGGGTCGGTCGTGCTGAGCGCGGCGCGGAGGGGGACGTTGCCCGTGTTCTCCAGGTGGAACGAGTATGTGTGGGCCCGCGGGTCCTTGCCCACCATGGGATCGAGGGCGGCCACCGCGTCGGAGAACGGGCCCACCTGAACCAGGCCCTCGCTCGCTGCCGAGGGCGCCTCGACCCCGGTGGTGTGGGCGACGATCGACACCCGGTGGGTGCCGGCGCTGGGCCGTGTCCCGCACTTCGGTTTGAAGAAGACGGCGACCACCGCCTCGCCGCCCGGCTCGACCGGGCAGTGCTCGGGATGGACCCACGACCAGTCGCGGTCGTCGGGCGGGAGCTCGACGGCCACGTCGGTGGCCTCGGTCCCGCTGTTCGTGAGATGCACCTGCATGCTGCCCAGCCGCCCGGGGTCCACCGAGAGGCTGGACGGAACGAGTTCCATCGCGATCCCCACGTCGCGAACGTAGCCTTGGCCGCCCGCCGGGGACAGGGATATTTCAAGCCGCCTTGACACATGGCCGGCCTTGACACCCGGCCGCCTTGACACCCGGGGACGACGGGACCAGATTTGAGCGATTGATCAACGCGACTGATGGGAGCAACTGCTGTGGCCAAGTCGGGACCGTCCGGACCGGTCGCCCGGTCCATCCGGGAGGGGACGAGGAAGCGCATCGTCGAGGCCGCGGTGCAGACCATCAAGGAGCGGGGGTTCGCGGCGACCAGCGCCCGCGCCATCGCCTCGACGGGCGGGTTCAACCAGGCCCTCGTCTTCTACCACTTCGGCAGCGTGAACGACCTGCTGCTGGCCGCCCTCGACCGCACCAGCGAGCTGCGCATGTCCCGCTACGAGGCGGCCATCGACTCGGTCGACAGCCTCCCGGAGCTGCTGGCCGTGGCCAGCGAGGCCTACCGGGAAGATCTGGCCGGCGGCCACATCAAGGTGCTGGCCGAGCTCATCGCCGGCGCCTCCGCGGTGCCCGAGCTGAAGCCGCAGATCGCCGGGCGGCTGGCGCCGTGGATCGCCCTCACCGAGGCGGCGGTGGAGCGGGTCATGGCCACCTCCGCCCTGGCGCCGCTGGTGCCGTCGCGCGATCTGGCCTTCGCCATCGTGTCGCTGTACCTGGGCGCGGCCATGCTCACCCACCTGTCCGACGACCCCGCCCCCGCCGAATCGCTGTTCCGCACCGGGACCAGGGTCGGCGGCCTGCTGGAGCTGGTGACGCTCAGGGCGTCGTAGGCGTGGTCGCCCTCAGGTCAGGACGGCCCGGGCGACCAGATCGGTGCCGAAGGCGGTGAGGATGGCCAGGTACAGCAGACCGGTGGCGGCCATGACAGCCGAGTAGGCCCGCTCCTGGAGCGCGGCGCGCGTGACCGCAGTGAGGGCGAGGGTGGTGACCGCGCAGGCGACCCAGAACCAGCCCAGGGTGCCGTTCCACCCGTCGTCGACCCTCCCCGACAGCACCGACAGCATGCCGGTCGGCCAGAGCAGGAGGCCGACCTCCACCGGCCAGGTGAGGGCCAGCCAGCGGTTGAGCTCGAGCAGCGGGCCCCGCCCCAATCCCGGCTGGACCAGGTACCAGTGGCCGAGAAGCATGGCGTCGGACACCGCACCCAGGAAGAAGGCGCCGGCCAGGGTCCGGGCGACGGCCAACGGGTGAGGTCCACCGGCGGCGATGCCGGCGGCGATCAGCCCGACCACCCCGACGAGGGGGGCGACGAGGTCGAGCGCGGGCGGGAACTCCGGTCCCGTGGGCACCGGCGCCGCCGCCGGGTCGGGGTCGGTGCCGGCCATGACCGCCACCCGGGCCGCCTTGCGGGCCTGCCGGTCCCGCTCGCCGGCCACGCCCGCCTTCCGGCGGACGATCGAGACGACCAGGGCTGCGGTGGTCGCCACCGCCAGCCCCACTGCGCAGACGTCGCGTACGGGCACCGAATCGAGGGTTCCGCCCACCGCCGCGGCCCCCACCGCCAGGATCCCGTAGACGGCGCGCAGCAGCCAGCCGTACCCGATCCCCACCTCGCGGCGCCTGGTGGTGACCCATAGGAACGCCAGCCCGCCCGTCGCCCATTGCAGCAGGACGGTCGCGGCGTCGAGGCGGATCACCGAGCGAGTTTCGCATAGGGTTTCGGAACCCGGCTGTCACGGAAAGACAGAGCTATCGGGACTCAAGGTCGTCACGCTGACGGTCGAGAGGAAGGGGTGGCCCTTCGACCGGGAGGAGTGGAGCGATGAGCGGCGTGTTGGAGCTTGCGGCCTTCTGTTCTCTCGGCGTGGCGATCGGGCTCCTGCTGGTGAAGATGTGCTGGCCGCGCCTGAAGCCGCGGGTCGAGGTGCGTCGGTTCCGCCGCCGCCTGGGCCAGGCCGAGCAGGTGCTCGCCTCGTGGGTCGACGAGTGCAGGACCCGCGACGAGTTCGGCAAGCACGAGCAGCGCCATCCCGAGCCCACCGACGACTGACCAGGTCTCCCGGCGGGGTCAGGTCAGGCCGACGCTGCGGGCGCCGTCGACCAGGACTGCGGTGCCGCTCACAAAGCCGGCAGGTTCGGAACACAGGAAGGCGACGACGCGCCCGAAGTCGGCGGGGTCGCCGATCGGGCCCTCCAACCGGATCTGCTTCATCCGTTCGGTGGCGTGCGATCCGGGGCACGCCAGGT
>JALYYN010000387.1 GCA_030946525.1 Actinomycetota bacterium
TCGGCGTCGTCTCCGATCGGCGGTTCGACGCCACCGTCGGGTCCTTCACCGGCGAGGGCGTCATGCTGGGCAGCCACCTGGCCGTGGTCGCCCAGGACGCCGGGACCACGGTCGTCTGGCCGGACACGGCCCGGGGCAACCGGGTGAACAACATCGTCGATCTGGTCTCGGCGACGGCGGTGGTCGACCGCGGGAGGGGGGCGGTCGTACCGCTGGTCGCTGCGGGGGCGATGTTCACCCTGATCGGCGTGGCCCTGATCGGCGTGGCCCTGATCGGCGCCGCGCTCAGCGCCCGGTCTTGGCCCGCTCCAGGAGCTGGTCGAGGTCGGTCGTCCTGACCCCGCCCAGGAGCTTGGCCACCACCACGCCGTCGGGGCTGATCAGGAACGACTCCGGCACGCCCGAGACGCCGTAGTCGAGGGCGATCCGGCCCTTGGGATCGTCGACCATCGGCCACGTGCCACCGTTCTTGTCCCGGAACTCCCGCACCGCCTGGGCGGCGTCGCTGTACACGACGGCGAGGATGCTGGCGTCGCCCGTCGCCTTGTGGGCCTCGGAGAAGTTGACGAGATCCCCGTGCTCCTGGCGGCAGGGGACGCACCAGGTGGCAAAGAAGTTCACGACGACCCACTGGCCCCGCAGGTCGTTCAGGTCGGCGTGGCCGCCGTCGACGGTGTCGCCGGTGATGGGCGGGGCCGGCTTGCCGACGAGGGGCGACTGGACCGCCCGCGTCGCCGCCGGCTGCCTGGTGGCCAGGACGGCCACCAGGAGGGCCATCGGGACGGCGACGGCGAGGGCGATCCAGAGCACCTTCCTGGTCCGCCGCAGCCCGGAAACGCCGCGGTCGTCGTCGTTCTCCTCCGGCTCCCCGTCGGGCGCGGCGGGGATGTCGGGGTCGGCTGCGGTGTGGGAGGTGTCTGTCATACGGGAGGCCAACCATGCGAGGCGAACCAACGCTGGAGGGGTTGGAAGTAACCCTGCCAGCGTCCGGAGACGAAGAGCAATCCGACGACGACGAGCAGCGCCCCGCCGAGCACCTCGATGCGCCGGCCGTTCCGTCGCAGCCAGCCCAGCGAGCGCTGGGCCCGGTTGAAGCCGAGGGCCACGAGCACGAATGGCAGGCCGAGGCCGACCGAGTAGAGGACGAGCAACGTCGCCCCCCAGACGGCCGTCCCGCTCACCGCCGCAGTGGCCATGATCGTGGCCAGGACCGGGCCCAGGCAGGGCGCCCAGCCGGCGGCGAAGGCCATCCCCATCGGAAACGCCCACGCCGTGCCCCGGGGCACCCGGGCCAGGTCGATCCGGCGCTCGCGCATCAGGAAGGGCAGCCGGAGCACGCCCATGGTGGACAGCCCGAGGACGATGATCGGGACACCGAACCAGCGGACCAGGGGGCTGCCGTTGGACAGGAGCACCGATCCGAAGCGCTGCGCCACCACGCCCAGGGCGGTGAAGACGACCGTGAACCCGGCGACGAACAGCAGGGCGGCACGAAGGGTGACCAGGCGGGCCTGGCGGTCGCCCAGCTCGGACACGGGCAGCGCCGAGACGTAGGACAGGTAACCGGGGAGGAGAGGGAGGCAGCAGGGCGAGCTGAAGGAGATGATCCCGGCCACCAACGCGAAGAGGGGCAACGCGAAGCCGGCTTGCACACCGCCAAGGTACCGCTGCCGTACCATCTGCCGTGGTTCGCCTCGGCCCCCGACTCGTCGTGGCGGGGACGTCGTCGGGCGCGGGCAAGACCACCGTGGCGACCGGCCTCATGGCCGCGCTGGTCCGCAGGGGCCTGACGGTGGGGGCGGCCAAGGTGGGCCCCGACTTCATCGACCCCGGCTACCACTCGGTCGCGACCGGCCGGCCGGGCCGCAACCTCGACGCCTGGATGTGCGGCGAGGCCACCGTGGCGCCGCTGGCCGGCCGGGCCGGTGAGGGGGCGGACGTGCTCGTCGTCGAGGGGGTCATGGGCCTCTTCGACGGCTCCGGCGACCCCGAGGGGCCCGTTGCCAGCACCGCGGCGGTGGCCGCCCTGATCGCCGCCCCGGTCGTCCTCGTGGTCGACGCCGCGTCGGTGGGCGCCTCCGTCGCCGCCATGGTCCACGGCTTCGCCACGTTCGACCCGTCGACCCGGGTGGCGGCGGTGATCCTCAACCGGGTGGGCAGCGACAGTCACGAGGCGCTGCTTCGGGACGCCCTGGCCGGCCTGGGCATCCCGGTGCTGGGCGCCCTCCGCCGGCGGGGCGACTACGCCTGGCGCGACCGCCACCTCGGTCTGGTCCCGGTAGCCGAACACGGGGCTGAAGTAGCCCGGTCGGTCGATCGGCTGGCCCTGGCCGTCGGCTCGGACTGCGACCTCGACGCCCTCCTGGACCTGGCCCGCTCGGCCCCGGCCGCGACGGTCGCCGGCGCCCCCCGCGCCCGGCAGCGCGGCCGGCCGGGCGTGCGGATCGCCGTCGCCGCCGGGCCTGCGTTCAGCTTCACCTACCCGGACAACCTCGAGCTCCTGGCCGAGGCGGGCGCCGAGCTAGTCCCCTTCGACCCCCTGGCCGACCAGCTCCTGCCGGAGAGGATCGACGGCCTGTATGCGGGGGGCGGCTTTCCCGAGGCGTTCGCGGCCGGCCTGGCCGCCAACCGTCCCCTGCTGGACGATGTGGCCCGGCGGGTCGGCGCCGGCCTGGTGACCTGGGCCGAGTGCGGCGGCCTGCTCTGGCTGGCCCGGTCGCTCGACGGCCACCGCCTGGCCGGGGCCGTCCCCGCAGACGGCCACATGACCGATCGCCTGACCCTCGGCTACCGGCGGGCCCGGGTCCGGACGGCGTCGCCCCTGGGGCCGCCCGGCACCGACCTGCGGGGACACGAGTTCCACTACTCGACCCTCGATCCGGCCGGCGAGGGGATCGACTGGTCGGGCCGGGCGGGCCGTGGCCGGGCCGGGTTCGCCTCCCCCACCCTGCTGGCCTCCTATGTCCACCTCCATCTGGCCGCCGACCCTGGCCTGGCCGAGCACCTGGTCGACGCCTGCGCCGGATCAGGGGCAGGCCGGTGACCGGCCCGGGAGGCCGGTCGGCGAACATTCACCGGCTCCTGGACGGTCGGCACCTCGTCCTCCCGATCGTCAACTGGGGTCGCTCACGGTCGCTCTACAACCTTGACCGACCCCAGTTCGGGTCATGTCGCACCTTCTCGGTAGCGGACGCCCGGGTGACCGGCCCGGGAGGCCGGTCGGCGAACCCTCACCGGGCGGGGGCCCGGTGATTGCCCTGGAGCGCGTCCGGGCCCTGTGCCTGGCCCTGCCCGAGACCACCGAGCGCCCGAGCCACGGGGCGCCGTCGTTCTTCGTACGCGGCAAGACCACGTTCGTGATGTACATGGACCATCACCACGACGACGGCCGGCTCGCCATCTGGTGCGCCGCCCCGCCCGGCGCCCAGGAGACCCTGGTCGACGAGGAGCCGGACCGCTTCTTCGTGCCCCCCTACGTCGGCCACCGGGG
>JALYYN010000398.1 GCA_030946525.1 Actinomycetota bacterium
GCCCGGGCACCGCCCAGCACGCGGTGCGCCAGGCCAAGGTGTGCGCCCACAACGTCGCCGCCGGCCTGGGCGTGGGCGAGCCGACGACGTTCCGCTACTACAACCGGGGCCTGGCCGTCACCCTGGGGCGCAACCAGGGCGCCGCCCAGGTCTACCGCTTCACCTTCACCGGCCTGATCGCCTGGCTGATGGGCCGCTCCTACCACCTCCTCATGACGCCCGGCCTGGCCCGCAAGGTCCGCGTCGTCGCCGACTGGACCACCGCCATGCTGTTCCCACGGGACCTGTCCCAGCTTGGCACCCTCGGCCGGCGAATCCCCCTGGAATAGCGACCACGGGTGGCCGGCCACCGGTACGGCAGCCACCCGGTAGGTTGAGGCGTGTCCATCCTGAGCCGGGCCCGCGAGCTGCTCGTCGACGTCATCGAGCCCGCCGTCCACGGCCCTCGCGCTCCCCTTCAGGTCGCCGCCCGGCACCTCCCCGGCGAGCCGCTGTCGTACGAGGACGCCATTGCCGGCCCGTTCGCCCCGTTCGACGTGGGCGGCGCCTGGGGACCGCGGTGGGGCACCACGTGGTTCCACCTGCGCGGCGCCGTCCCTTCCGTCTGGGCGGGCGAGGAGGTCGCCCTGCGCTTCGAGATGACACCGCCGGCCGAGGGCCTGCTGTGGCGCGACGGCGCCCCGCTCGTTGGGCTGTCGTGGCTGCGGCGGGAGGCCGTCCTCTACCGGCGGGCCGAGTCCATGGAGGACGTCGACCTGTACGTCGAGGCCGCCGCCAACCCGGCCGTCCCCGCCCACGATGCCGGCGTCGACTGGCCGCTGCTGCTGGCCGACCCCGACGGCCCCCCCGGCTTCGAGCTGCTCCGCTGCGACCTAGCCGTGCGCCGGCGCGACGTCTACGCCCTGGCCTGCGACCTGCGCACGGTCCTCGAGCTGGTCGAGGCGGTGGAGCGGGACTGGGACCTCCTCGACGCGCTGGCCGCCACCTTCGCCGCCGTCGACCCCGACGACGTTCCCGGCTCCGTCGCCGCCGCCCGCGCCGCCCTCGCCCCCGTGCTCGCGCAACCGGCCGGCGAGGGCGCCCACCGCATCACCGCGGTGGGCCACGCCCACATCGACACCGCCTGGCTCTGGCCGGTGCGGGAGACGGTCCGCAAGTGCGCCCGCAGCTTCGCCAACGCGGTCAGCCTGATGGAGGAGTACCCGGACTTCGGCTTCGTGTGCCCGGCCGCCCGCCACCTGGCCTGGATCGAGGAGCTCCATCCCGCCCTGTTCGCCCGCATCCGCGAGCGGGTCGCCACCGGCCAGTTCCAGCCCGTGGGCGGGATGTGGGTGGAGGCCGACTGCAACGTGCCGTCGGGCGAGTCCCTGGTCCGCCAGATCGTCCACGGCCAGCGTTGGTTCCTCAGCCGCTTCGGCCATGAGTGCCGGGAGATGTGGCTGCCGGACGGGTTCGGCTTCTCGGCCGCCCTCCCCCAGATCCTGGCCCAGGCCGGGATGGGCTGGTTCGTGACCCAGAAGCTGTCGTGGAACGAGACCAACCGGTTCCCGCACCACACGTTCTGGTGGGAGGGCATCGACGGGACCCGCGTCCGGGCCCATTTCCCGCCGGCGGCCACCTACAACGGCGACATGTCGCTCCCCGAGCTGCTCCGGGCGCCGGCTGCACCCGACGCCGGACCCCGGTCGCTGTACCCGTTCGGCCACGGCGACGGTGGCGGCGGGCCGACCCGCGACATGATCGAGGCCGCCCGCCGGGCCGCCGACCTGGCCGGTGCCCCGCGGGTGGCCATGGAGCCACTGGCCGACTTCTTCGCCGCCGCCGGAGCCGATTCCACCCCCCTGCCCGTCTGGTCGGGCGACCTCTACCTGGAGAAGCACCGGGGCACCTTCACCAGTCAGGCCGCGGTCAAGCTCGGCAACCGCCGGGGCGAGGTCGCCCTGGCCGCCGCCGAGCTGTGGTCGACGCTGCGGCCCGATGGCGCCGCGTGGCCGGCGGAGGAGCTGGACCAGGCCTGGAAGCTGCTGCTCGTCAACCAGTTCCACGACATCCTCCCGGGGTCGTCGATCCACTGGGTGTACCGGGACGCCGCCGCCGACCACGCCGAGGCCCAGGCCGTGGCCGGCGCGCTGGTCGAGGCGTCGCTCGCCGCCATTGCCGCCGACGTCGACACGTCCGCCGCGGTGGACCCGGCCGTCGTCTTCAATGCCGGCCCGTACCGCCGCACCGAGCTCGTCGGCTCGGCGATGGTCGACGTCCCGCCCATGGGTTACACCGTGGTCGACCGGGCCGGCCCCCCGGCCGGGCCTCCGGTCGAGGTCGGCGACGGCTGGGTCGACAACGGCCGGCTGCGAGTCGAGTGGGACCGCGGCGGGCGCCTCACGTCGATCTGGGACGCCGACCACAGCCGGGAAGTGCTCGCCCCCGGATCGGCCGGCAACGTCTTCCACCTTCACCAGGACCGCCCCGCCGAGTACGACGCATGGGACGTCGACCGCTCCTACCTGGACGCCGTCGACGTGCTGGACGGCCCGGTCAGCATCGAGACGGCGGTCAGCGGTGGCCCGGAAGCGAGGATCCGGTTCCGGCAGGCCTTCGGCGACTCCTCCATCGACCAGACCCTGGTCCTGCGGGCGGGCTCGCGACGGATCGACTTCGTGACCGACGTGGACTGGCACGAGCGCCACCGGTTCCTCAAGGTGGCCTTCCCGGTCGACGTCCGCACCGACCGGGCCACCTTCGAAATCCAGTTCGGCCACATGAGCCGCCCGACGCACGAGAACACCTCGTGGGAACAGGCCCGCTTCGAGGTCTGCGCCCACCGATGGGCCGACCTGTCGGAGGCGGGCTACGGCGTGGCCCTGCTCAACGACTGCAAGTACGGCTACGACGTCCGGGGCAACGTCCTGCGCCTGTCCCT
>JALYYN010000414.1 GCA_030946525.1 Actinomycetota bacterium
GTCTGTCACGCTCCCCGAACATGGGCCGACCAGCGAGTTTCCAGGCGACGGGAGGGTCGATGAGGGTGTTGGTCGTGGAGGACGAGGTCGGCCTGGCCACCGGGCTGCGCAACGGCCTCGAAGCCGAAGGGTTTGCCGTCGACGTCGCCCTCGACGGTACCGACGGGTTGTGGAACGCCCGCGAACACCCCTACGACGTCATCGTCCTCGACATCATGCTGCCCGGGATCAACGGGTTCCAACTCTGCGCGACCTTGCGGGAAGAGGGCCGATGGACCCCGATTCTCATGCTCACGGCCAAAGACGGTGAGCTCGACGAGGCCGAGGCGCTCGACACCGGGGCCGACGACTACCTGATCAAGCCGTTCAGCTACGTCGTGTTGGTGGCCCGGCTGCGTGCCCTTCTCCGCCGGGGGGCGCGGGAGCGCCCGGCGGTGCTCGAGGCCGGTGACCTGCGCCTCGACCCTGCCTCGCGCCAGGTCTGGCGAGGCGAGACCGAAGTCAGCCTGACGGCGCGCGAGATGTCCCTGTTGGAGTACCTGATGCGTCGGCGGGGTGAGGTGGTCTCCAAGCGGGAGATCCTCGACCACGTGTGGGACTACGACTTCGAGGGAGACCCCAACATCGTCGAGGTCTACGTCGGACACCTCCGCCGCAGGATCGACGCACCCTATGGGCGCAACGCCATCCAGACCGTCCGCCTCCTCGGCTACCGCCTGGCCACCGATGGCGGCTGAACCGTGGCGGCGCCGACCGCACGGAACCGTCCGCGGACGCGCCACCCTCGCCGCCTCTCTCGTGGTCGGCGTCGCGCTGGTCATCGGCGCGGCGAGCCTCCTTGTCGTGCTGCGCCGCTCCATGGTCACCGGCATCGACCAATCGGCCCGCAGCCGCGGCACCGACGTCGCCACCCAGGCCCACCAGGGTGCGCTGCCACTGACGCTCTCCGTCCCCGGCGAGGAAGACGCTCTTGTGCAGGTCGTCGACGCCCGGGGCCAGGTCGTCGCCTCGAGCACCAACCTGGAAGGCGAGGCAGCCATCGCGACGTTCGCGCCGCCGGCGAGCGGAGCCGCGACCCGTACCTTGTCGAACCTGCCCGTTGGAGGCGGACATTCTTTCCGTGTCGTCGCCGTTGGCGCCGACACCAGCCGCGGTCGCGTGACCGTCTATGTGGCCACCAGTCTGGCAGGGGTCGACGACACGATCCAAACCGTGCAAGGCATCCTGCTGGCGGGTTCGCCGCTCCTCCTCATGTTGGTGGCCGCCATGACCTGGGTGATCGTGGGCCGCGCCCTGCGGCCCGTCGAAGCCATCCGCGCTCAGGTCGAGGAGATCTCGATGCATGCGCTGGATCGGCGCGTCCCCGAGCCGTCGGGTGACGACGAGATCAGCCGCCTTGCCGGCACCATGAACGCCATGCTCGGCCGCCTCCAAACCGCGACCGACCGCCAACGGCGCTTCGTCGGCGACGCGTCCCACGAACTTCAGAGCCCACTCGCCTCGGTGCGCGCCGAGCTCGAAGTCGCCCTCGCCCACCGCGACCAGGCAAACTGGCCGGCCATCGCCGCCGAGGTGCTCGAAGAAGGCGACCGGATGGAGCGCCTTGTGCGTGACCTGCTCTTCCTGGCCAGAGTCGACGAAGCCGCGCCGCGGCCCGTGGCTCGATTGATCGACCTCGATGACATCGTGCTGGAAGAGGTCCATCGGCTGAACAGCTCCAGCCGCGTCACCATCGACACCACCCGGGTCTCCAGCGGGCCCGTACAAGGCCGCCGCGACGAGCTGCAACGCGTCGTCCGTAACCTTCTCGACAATGCCCAACGCTTCGCCACGTCGTCTGTCACGGTCTCGGTCCGCACCCTCGACGGTCAAGTAGAGCTAGTAGTTGCCGACGACGGGCCAGGCGTGCCCGACGAGGAGCGCGAGCGGATCTTCGACCGCTTCGCCGGGCTCGCGGACTCCCGTCACCACCAGGAAGGCGGCACCGGGCTAGGACTGGCCATCGTCCGCGAGATCGTCGTCGGACACGGGGGGACCATCGTCAGCGAGAGCAGGGGGCCCGGCGCCCGCCTCGTCGTGACCATTCCGGCCTCGGATCGCTGAGTCTCACGGGTCGCTGATCCCCTGCTGCGCGCAACCTCGTCGTCGGCCGTGTTCGGTCATGGCCCTGCGCACGTCGACCTATGGTCGGTCCATCGCAGACACCGGTGCACCGGAGCACTCAGAAGGCGAGGCCGCCACCGCTGCCCGTCCGTCACCCTCGGCGCTTGACCGACCTCGCCGGAGATGGCGCCGGCACTATCCGTCCGAGGAACGCATACGGGTCACTCACGCCCTCATGGGCACCGGTGAGCCGTGGCGGTTCCGGTTCGCGGCGATGCTCCTGCTGTCGTTGGTGATCGCCGTGGCCGGGCTCCTGGCCGACTCGGCCACGCTGGTGATCGGCGCCATGCTCATCGCTCCGCTGATGACACCGGTCCTGGCCTTCGCCGTGGCCCTGGCCATGGGTTGGCCGCGCCACCTGGCCCGGGCCGGCCTCACCGTCGTGGCCGCCTCGGCCGGGTCGGTGGCCGTGGCGTGGGGGTTGACGGCGGTCCTGCGAGGCTCGGGCTCGGAAGTCACCGCCCAGATACTGGGGCGGACCAGCCCCGGTGTCGTCGACCTGGTGGTCGCCCTCGCCGCCGGTGCCGCCGGCGCCTACGCCACCGCACGCGAGGACGTGTCCGCCGCCCTCCCCGGCGTTGCCGTGGCCGTCGCCCTCGTGCCTCCCCTGGCCACAATCGGCGTGGCCTTGGAGCTGGGACGACCGGAGCTGGCCCGGGGCGCCCTGCTCCTCTACGTGGCCAATCTCGTTGCCATCGTGGCTGCCGGTGTCGCGGTGTTCGTGGCATCGGGCTTCGTCCCGACGCCGCGCCTGGCTGAGGTCCGACGGCGTGTCCTCACCGGTGGATTCGCCGTCGCGGCGGCGGTTCTGGCCGTGTCGGTCCTGTTGTCGAGTGGTGTGCGCAACACTGTCGACAGCGCCACCACCCTCAAGGCCGTCAACGCCAAGGTCCTCGCCTGGTTGGGCACGGACAAGAGCCTGAAGGTCCGGCACGTGGCCGTCGACGCCAACCGCGTCACCGTCGACGTGGAGGGGTCATCGACGCCGCCCCCGAGCAGCGCGCTGGCCAGCGCACTGGTCGGGGTGCTGGGCCAGGGCGCGTCCGCTCAGGTGCGATGGTCTCAGGGGGCCAGCAAGGCGACTCCGGGCG
>JALYYN010000418.1 GCA_030946525.1 Actinomycetota bacterium
GCGCGGAACGCCGGATTCAGCAGGCGCGCGCCGGCGGGAAGCCACTGCCGGCGCCGGTGCGCCGCCCGATGGAGACCGCCCTCTCGGCCGACCTCGGCGGCGTCCGGGTCCACGAGGGGCACGAGTCCGACGCCCTCAACCGCTCGATGCAGTCGCGCGCCTTCACGGTGGGCAACGACATCTTCTTCGCCCGCGGCGAGTACTCGCCGGGTGGACCGTCCGGCCGCCACCTTCTCGCCCACGAACTGGTCCACACCGTCCAACAGGGCGCAGCAGGTCCCGTGCGGCGGGCCGCCGAACAGGTGCAGCGCTATGTGCTCCTGAACGGCACTGACTACACGATGGGCCAAGGGGCCAAGCTGGAATCGCAGGAGATTGCGGTCGGCCTTGGGGTGGCGCAGTTCACCCGGAAGACCCGGGAGAAGGCCGCCGGTGCCGGGACGCTCGACACCGTAGAGAAGGCCGCAGGGAAGGGGGTGTTGAACAAGACGACGGACCGGCAGGCCAACAACGCCGCGCTGCCCCAGCTCAAGTACGGGACCAACGGTACCGACGCCGTCGCAGTCGAGGCCACGGCGGGCGAGGGCAGGGTCTTCTACGCCACCTCTGCCGTCATCGCCAAGAGCAACGCCGACCTCCACAAGGCGCGGGCCGAGGCCGAGCTCACCACCGTGGCCGGGCGAATCCTGGCGCCGGTCAACCCGGCCAATCCTGCGGGCGGAAGACTGCCCCTGCGGGCCGTGAAGCCCGGCAAGTCCCAGGCCGGCGGGGCGCGGGTGGTCGTCGACAGGTTCGGCCAGGCCGCAGAGTGCAACCAGTTCATCAAGAACATCATCGGCGACGTGTCCAAGCGGGTGGCGGTCTTCGGGGCAGGGGCGGGCCACGAGGCCGAGGTCGCCGAGGAGAAGGAGCCCACGCGCTCGATCGCCTCCTTCGCCGCCAACAACGCCGGGGACGCCCAGGGGCTGACCCAGCACCTCGCCACGACGGGCACGACGTCGGAGAGCCACGATCAGCCCCTCCCCGCCAACTACAAGAACATGGCCAACAAGCAGGCCCGTGACATTGCCCTCGGCATCAACGCCGGCGCCGAGGCCGGAGTGGGCGAGGGGTATGTCATCACCCAGGGAAGCCCCATGCCCGCCGACCCGACCCTCCATTTCTGGCTCGACTCCCTCGACAAGAAGGTGGCGGGCGCAGCCATGACATCGGCCGAGCACGACGTGCTGAAGCACAAGTGGGGTTACCACTATGCGGGCATCGTGGCCAAGGTGGGGTCCGACGCCGTCTCCCTGGAGAACTACAACCGCGAGACGCAACAGCAATGGGCGCTCGACGACCTTTTCATGGAACAGATCGGCGCCGTCGTCGACCTACGGAACCAGCTCGACACCTGGGCGAACGGGGGCATGACGATCCCTGGCAACCCCAAGCAGCGCAAGGACTGGATCTCTGCCCGTCGCAGGGAGCTGGAGAACCTGGGTGCAACTGCGACCGCGGCCCAGGGCAGGGCGGCGGCCGCCATGAAGGACGTCGAGGAGGCGATGGTGGGGCTGGAGCTCCTCCCCGATCGGCTCTGGCACTTCAAGATGTACGGCTCGGCTCCGGGCCAGTCGTTCCACGAGCAGTGGGAGGGCACGGTCGACGATGCCATGACCCTGCGGGTGCGGCAGTCGACCCAGGTGGCGAGGGCCGAGTACGGCCAGCGGCTGACCGCGGCCGCCAACGCCCTGATCGCCCAGAAACCCAGCTCCGTGACCAGGCAGAAGCTGACGCTGGTCGGCATGACCGACATTCCCGCGGTCCGAGATGTCGAAGGGTCCGGGGAGCTGCACAACGCTTTCGTCACCGGCCAGGAGATGATCGCCGGTGCCGCCCTCTCCGCCATGCACGACTGGGCGGTCGACGCCGCCAAGGCCGCCAAGAAGCCGGTCAACCTGGTGCCGGGCGTGCCGGCGCTCGCCGGCCGTGCCAACTACCTCACCACGCTCGACACACTCATCGAGTCGTGGCAGCCGAAGGGCGCGATCGTGCGTAGCTCCAGCAGGAAGCTCAAGACGGCCCTCATCGATTACCGGCAGAAGATCGGCGTCGCCGGCAACCTCGACGCCTGATTCCCTGTAGAAGGATCGGTTGTCAACAGTGGGTCGGGGGGTCGCAGCCATGGCGGCACTGGGCCTGGTCATGGCGGGGTGTAGTGGCACCGGCGCACCCGTGCCGAAGCCGGCGGCAGGAGGAGCGTTCAGCATCGCCGTATGGGGTGACACCCCGTACACCCCGGCCGAGGCGATCGCCGTTCCCAAGCTCGTCGATCAGGTGAACGCGGCGAACCCGCTGTTCACCGTGTTCGTCGGCGACCTGCAGGGCGGTGACCGGTGCGTGAACGGGCTCTACACCGCAGCCACCGACACGTTCAACAGCTTCGTGGCGCCGATGGTCTACACGCCTGGCGACAACGAATGGACCGACTGCCACGTCACCGCCGGCGATCCCATCGAGCGGCTGGGCTACCTCCGCCGGACCATGTTCGCCACCAACCACAGCTTCGGCCAGCACACCGTCACCGTCCAACAGCAGCCGCAGTACCCGGAGAACGCCCGCTGGGAGACCCACTCGGTCATCTTCACCACCATCGACGTGCCCGGCAGCAACGACAACCACATCGCCGATCCCGACGCGGACGAGCAGGGCACGCCCCGGACCCCGGCGGACCGGCGGGCAGCGGAGGCCGAGTACCAGGCCCGGGACCAGGCGGACCGGGTCTGGCTGCACCGGGCCTTCGCCGCCGCCACGACATCGGGCGCGGCTGCCGTCGTGATCGCCATGCAGGCCGACCCGGGTTTCGATGTGGCCCCGGCCAGTCGCGCCGCCATGGGCGTGGACGGCTTCGACAAGCTCCTTGCCGCCTTGGCCACCGAGGCGGCGACCTTCGCCAAGCCGGTGGTCATCATCCACGGCGACTCCCACCGCCAGCGCTTCGACCACCCCCTCGTCGATCCCCAGACGAGGCAGCCCGTCGCCAACGTGGCCCGGGTCGAGTCCTACGGCAGCCCGAACGTGGGTTGGGTGAAGCTGACGTTCGACCCGGCCGATCCTGCGTTCGTCTCGGTCGAGCCTCACGCCGTGGCCGGCCCCGCAGCCAGCTGAGCGCCGGCCTCACCGAATCCGTCCGACGACGACCCAGCCGGCTTGGCCATGCCCGTGCTCCGGGCGCCTGCTCCAGCCCCAGCTCGGCGGTGCCCGCCGGCGGTCGACCCGGCTCAGGCCTCGCCGAGGATCTTGTCGGCCTTGCGGTCGATGCGGGCCAGTTCCTCGTCGGTGAGGTTGCCGGCTCTGTGCTGCCGGGCGGCGCGTGACCAATGTACGGTCCCTGGCGGGATCATCGGTCTGGACATCGCGTCATCTTCAGCAGGGAGGGTTTGTGAAGCAGGAGCACGTCAAAGACCGCCTCCACCAAGCCATGCACCGCTCGGCCAAGGTATCGGAGGAAGAATTGGCCGAGGTCACTGCCGTTGTCATCGCCATCCTCGGCGAGGTGACGGCCGAGCTCGCCCTCGTCATCGGCGAGCTGGTGGCGCGTGTCGAGGCCCTGGAGGCACGCGCCGGCTGAGCGCAAGCGGCTGGGGCTCGGACGAGAGGGTCCACTCGCACGCGACGACCGGTCTCGCCCGAGACAGGCGCCGATTCAGGTGCCGGAGTGGGGGTCCTGCGTACCTGGCCGGCGAAGGGGGCATCGGTCGCCGCCGAGCCCGACAGGCGATCGCTCACTCAGCCGCATACTGATCTGCAAGGGATCCGAACCGCCAGCGGAGCGGTACTCAGCCGACGCGGCGGCCGGAGGATTGCCGGAGCCACACCTCGGCCTTGTCGAGGCGTCGTTGCAGCTGCTCGACAGTGGCCTGGCTGACCTTGTTCAGCCCGATGGTCCGGTTGAGCTCGGCATTGACACCGGCGTGGGTCAGACCGGTGTGGTGGGCGATAAGCCTGCCGATGTCGGCGTTGGCCTTGCGCAGGCGCGCCTTCTGCTCCCGGCGGGTCGGGCCGTCCAGCGCAGCCCCGGCACCGCGGATGGGCAGTGGGGGAAGCGGGATGGTCAATGCCTCGTCGGACAGCGGATCGGGCGCCGTGTCGCCGTCCAGCAGCCAGTCGGGCGAGTCGGCGCCGGCGATGGGCACCGCCGATATCGGCGCGAACAGGGAGATCTGCTTGTCCGGGACCACCTGCTCCGCCGGTAGCAGTCGCAGCGCCTCCCGGTCCTCGTGGCGCAGGGAGTGCCGCCGCTGCTCGGCGATGGCGAAGGCTCGGGCCCGCAGGCGGGGCTCGTCGGGGATGTACAGGAACGACTTCTGCCCCGATGTCCCCGGCGTCCAGCGGACGAGGCGGCCGACGGCCTGGCGGAAGAACAGCTCGGTGGTGGTCGTGGTCGCGAACACGCCCACCCGCAGCCGGGGGATGTCCACGCCCTCGGCCACCATGCGGACGGCGACGATCCACGGGTCGGTCGCCGAGGTGAATCGGGAGATGCCGGCCGAGGCGTCGGGATCGTCCGACGTCGCCACGACCGCCCTCACGTTCAGTCGTGCGGCGAGGAGGCGGGCGATGCCCTTGGCGTGGTCCTGGTCGGTGGCGATGACCAACCCGGCCGCGTCCGGCTGCCGCTTACGGATGGCGAGCAGCTGCTCATGGGCCTGCCGGAGCACGTGGGGGAGCCACTCGCCTTCCACCGAATAGGCCGTCCGCAGCCGCTGGCCGGCCCGGGCCGCGACCAGCGGGTCCTCGAAGCTGTGGGCGTGGAGGCTGCCGTCCGGCGCGCTCCACTCCATCATCCCGTCGACCCGGGGGAAGTAGACGGGCCGGACCACCCCGCCGTCGGCCAGGGCGTCGCCGTAGCCGTACTCGTAGTCCGGCACCGCCTCGTCGCCCTCGTAGCGCACGAACGGGATGGCATGGGTGTCGGACCGGAACGGCGTCCCCGACAGGGCCAGGCGCCGGGGGGCGGAGGAGAAGGCGGTGCGCAAGCCGTCGCCCCATGCCCGGTCCTCGGCGGCGTGGTGGAGCTCGTCGAAGATCACCATGGCGGTGCCGGCCAGCCCCCGGAGCACGCCGGCGCAGCTCGCCACCTGCTGGTAGGTGGTGACCACCCCGTGCATGTCGGCCGGCAGTCCGCCGTCGGCCACCGACCATCGCCCGTCGAGGTGCATGTCGAAGCCGGCGGCTGCACGGGCCCACTGGACCTTGAGATGGGCGGTCGGCACGACGACCAGCAACCGGAGTCCGGGCTGGGCCGCCAGGGCCTGGCGGGCGGCGGTCAGCGCGAACGTGGTCTTGCCGGCGCCGGGCGTGGCGACGGCCAGGAAGTCGGGCGACGTCCCCGCCGCCAGGCGCTCGAGGGCGGCCTTCTGCCAGGGACGGAGGGTGACGGTGCGGGTCATGAGGCGGGTCGTCGATGATGCCAGCCCGGCGACCGCCGCGGCACCATCCCCGATCCGGGACCCCCGCCGAGGAGTAGCCGGCTCAGGCGTCCCGGCGGTCGACGAGCACGGCGCCGGCGACGAGGGCGACGGCCGCGTAGGCGCACAGCACGGCGAAGCCCACCCACGCCGACAGGGCGTTGGAGTCGCGCTGGACGACCTGGAAGATCGCGCCACCGGCCTGGCCGGGGAGGTACTTCGAGATGTCGTCGTTCCAGGGCGAGGGCAGGAAGTTCACCAGGATGGGCAGCACCAGGAGGATGCCGACGAGGGTGGCGATGGCGCCCGCCGTCCGGCGCAGGATGGCGGCCAGCCCGAGGCCCATGAGGCCGATCACGGCCAGGTACATCGCCCCGCCCAGGACGGCGCGGGCCACGCCCGGATCGCCGAGCGACACCCCGGCGTGCTTGGCGGTGAAAATGGCCTGGCCGATGGCGAAGGCGCTGACGCAGGCGACGAGACTGACGATGCCCACGACGACGGCGAACACCACCGCTTTGGCCGCCAGCACCAGGCGACGCTGGGGGATGGCGCCGAAGGTGGCGCGGATCTGGCCGGTGGCGTACTCGGAGCTCATCACCAGCACGCCCAGCACCCCGATGGCGAGCTGGGCGAGGAAGATGCCGTTGAGGCTGAACCCGGCGGGGTCGAAGCGCAGCTGCTCGCCCGGGTCGAGGTGGTCCCAGCGGCTCACCCGCGCCGCGCAGAACAGGGCGCCGAGGCCGATGATGATGACGAGCGTCACCAGAAGCGACCAGATCGTCGAACGGACCGAGGCCAGCTTGGTCCACTCGGAGCGCAGGGCGGCCCGGAACAGCCGGCCCCGCGAGGGCGGGGGCGGCTGGACCCGCGCCGGCCGGAGGGAGGTGGTGACAGTCATGGCCGGCCGGCGTCGGCCCGGTGCGCCTCGCCGAGGAACTCGGCGCTGTCCCGGGTCATCTCCATGAAGGCCTCCTCCAGCGACGCCTGTTGCGGCGACAGCTCGTACAGGGTCAGGCCGGCACCGGCGGCCAGCTCGCCGACCTGCCGGCATTCGAGGCCGGTGACGGTCAGGGTGTCGGTGCCGTCCGGCGCGGCGCTGGCCCCGTGCTGCTCGATGAGGGCGCGGAGGGCACCGGCCTGGGGCGACACCACCCGCACGTGGTTGGCCGAGCTCGACCGGATGACCTCGTCGACGGTGGCGTCGGCGATCAGCCGGCCCCGGCCGATGACGACGAGGTGGTCGGCGGTCTGGGACATCTCGCTCATGAGGTGGCTGGACACGAACACCGTCCGCCCCTCGGCGGCCAGGGAGCGGAGCAACCGGCGCACCCACTGGATGCCCTCCGGGTCGAGCCCGTTGACCGGCTCGTCGAGGAGGAGGACCTCCGGGTCGCCCAGGAGGGCGGCGGCGATTCCCAGGCGCTGGCCCATGCCCAGGGAGAAACTTCCGGCCCGCTTGCCGGCGACCGCGGTCAGGCCGACCTCGTCCAGCACCGCCTCCACCCGGTCCCGGCTGATGCCGTTGGAGTCGGCCAGCCAGCGGAGATGGCCTCGGGCGCTGCGGCCGGGGTGCACCGCCTTCGCCTCCAGCAGGGCGCCCACCTGGTGCAGGGGGAAGCGCAGGTCCCGGTACGGATGCCCGTTGACGGTCACCGACCCGGAGTTCGGCGTGTCGAGCCCGACGACCATCCGCATGGTCGTTGACTTGCCGGCGCCGTTGGGGCCCAGGAACCCGGTGACCCGTCCCGCCTCGGCCCGGAAGGTCAGGTGGTCGACGGCCAGGGTGGTGCCGTAGCGCTTGGTGACGCCGACTGCCTCGATCACCGGTGACCTCCTCCCGGCGAGTGTGGCACCTCAACCTGTGAGGCATCTGGGAGCTCGCCCTCACCCCGGTCAGGGGCCGGGCGGCCCGGGTCTCCGACCCCGTGGTGCCCCAGGCGCTCCTCGTCGGCCCGGTTGAGCAGCTCGATCACGTCCCGCACCGGGCGGCCCGGCCCCCTGACCAGCTGCAACGCGGTATCGCCGGCGCTGCCCCGGGCCGGGGCGGTGGTCGAGAGCAGCACGAGGGGGAGGTCCGGCCGACCGGCGTGGACGACCGAGGCCTTTCCCAGCGCCCGCCACAGCGTCTCCGCCCTCCGGAGGCCGCCCAGCCCGGCTGTGAAGGCCCCGGACAGGTCGAACGCCCATTCCGCACCGGCGCCGTCGCGGGCCACGAAGGTGACGTCGACGCCGAGCCGGGCGAGCTTCACGTCGGAGCGGAGGTCGACGAACCCGCAGTCCTCCAGCAGGATGGCGGCCAGCTCCTTGGCCTGCCGGCCCTGTCTGACGGCCCGGCCCCGCCGGTCGCCGGCGCCTTCGCCGGGCTCAGGCACCCCTGGCACCCGGACGCGGTACGGCGTGGTGCCGACCGCAGGCGGCATCGCCAGGCGCTCGACCTCGCGGGCGATACGGGCCTCCGCCCGGTCGCTGTAGGCGTCCTCGGTGTCGAAGCCGAGGAAGTGCCGACCAGTGCGGACGGCGGCGACCGCGGTGGTGCCGGAGCCCATGAACGGGTCGAGCACGACGTCGCCCTCGTAGGTGTACAGCTCGATGAGCCGCATGGGCAGGGCGACGGGGAACGGCGCGGGATGGCCGACGCGGGTCGCCCGCTCGGGAGCGAGCTCCCACAGGTCGGTGGTGGCGTCGAGGAACTCGTCGCGGGAGATGGTGGCGGTCGAGGGCAGGCCCAGCTCGATCCGCCGGGCCGGGCTCAGCGCCCGGTCGAACCGGCCCTTGCCGGCGATCACCACGCGCTCGGTGACATCCCGGAGGACGGGGTTGCCCGGGCGCTGGAAGCTTCCCCATGCGCACGACCCGCCCGCGGCCCGGCCCTTCCACCACACCACCTCGCCCCGCAGCAGCAGCCCGAGGTCCTGGAGGATCTGGGCCACGTCGCCGGCGAGGGAGCGGTAGGGCCGGCGCCCCAGGTTGGCGACGTTGACCGCGATGCGTCCGCCCGGCTCCAGCACCCGCTTGCATTCCTCGAAGACGGTTCGAAGCAGGGCCAGGTACTCGAAGTAGGTGCCGGGCACGCCGTCCTCCCCGAGGGCGGCCTCGTACTCCTTGCCGGCGAAGTACGGCGGTGACGTCACCACCAGGGCGACCGACTCCGATTCGACCTTGCCCATGTCCCGGGCGTCGTGGCGGTAGATGACGTCGACCTCGGCGGGACGGCGCACGGTGGCGCCGGGGGAGATCTCGGGAGCGACGAAGCGCTCGTAGAACAGCGACGCGTCGTGGCTCTCGCGCCGTGACGAGCCGAAGCGAGCCGTGGCCGTCGGCCGGCGGGGGCGGGGCGACGGGAGCGGGGAACCGGCCTCAGGCGTCATTCCTGATCGTCCGCATGGGGCCCAAGGCGCTCCAGATACTCCTGGATGGCCCGGGTGACCAGCAGGTTCGCCGAGACGTTCCGGGCCGAGGCCGCAGCACGGAGCTCCTCACGGAGGGCGACGGGAAGGCGGATGGCGGTGGCCACCCGGCGCTCGTGGTAGAGCCGGGGGCGGGCCATGGCGCCGACGGTACCCACCTTGCGCCGGGAACAGGCGGATAGCGCGCGCACGAACGCGGCCGGGCGCCGATGAACATCGGGTTACCGCGTTGCCGTTCGGCGGTGCCGATGGGACACTGGCCCGGACGACTCGGTGAGCGGAGGTCCGATGCGGCTGCCGGCTGGTAGGTGGGCGGGACTGTCGGGCGTGGCCGCGGTGGTCCTGGTCCTGGGGGTGGTCGGGCCGGCCGGAGCCATTCTCGCCACCCTCAACGTGAGCACGGCCAGGGCGAGGTCCGGCGCGACCGTGTCGTTGACCGGCGCCTCCTTCGCCGTCCCCCGACCCGGCTCGGGAGTCGATCCGACCCCCGTCGTGATCCACTGGCGGGGCGAGGGGGGACCGGTGGTCGCCCAGGCCACGCCCGACCAGTTCGGGTCGATCTCGGCGACCTTCACCGTCCCCGCCGACGCCACCCCGGGCATCTACGTCCTGGTCGGCACCCAGTTGAGGCCCCGCCGGTCGCCCGATGCGCCCGCCGACGCCGCTCCCACGCTCGTCCCCGAGCCCGGGACGCCGGCCCGCCTGTCCTTCGAGGTGCTCGGGCCCGGTGGGTCCACTGTCCGGGGGACGGTCGTGACCGAACCGGTCGACGCCAGGAGCGACCTCGACTCGACGGTGTGGATCGTCCTCACCGCCGCCTTCGGCGCCGTCGCCATGTCCCTCTTCGGCGGGGGCCTGATCGCCTTCCTCCACCAGTCGCGCCAGGCGAAGCTGCCGGCCGAGGCTCGATGGATCCCCCCCGGCTGGTACCGCTAGGCGGGTTCGGCTCTAAGACTCGGCCGGGCCGGCCAGGTCCGGCGGTCCCGCGGTCGAGCGGCGGGGCCGGCGCAGGACGTGGACCCGGAACGGTGCCACCGAGCGGTCCGACGACCACGGCGCGTACGGCGCCATCACCAGGGCGCAGAGGGTGATGAGGACCACGTCGTAGTTGACGCGCCAGCCGGCGAAATCCCGCCACGCCTGGTCGCGGTCGGGGTTCAGGTCGAGGCCGGCCGCCGCCAGCCGGTCGTAGACCTCGTCGTACTCCTCCCGGGCCACGCTGATGGGGTCGCCGGGCGACGGATCGGGGTCGTAGGGAACGGCGAAGTAGTCGGCGATGCGGCGGAGGGCGACGTAGCCGGTGCGGACGCAGAGCGCGGCGTTGGGATCGCGCTCCCGCAGCGTCGAGGAGGCCAGGGCGGCGGCGTCGAGGACGGCGCCGGCGGCGGTGATCCAGGAGTGGTCGGGCTGGGGCGAGCGGAAATAGACAAGGGCGGCGAAGGAGGTATGGCTCTCCTCGACCTCCACGAACCAGTTCTCCCACTGGTCCCAGATGGCCGGCAGGCCGCCCAACCAGCCGATCCGGGCGTAGCGCTCCAGCATGGCGGCGCCGAACGGCGGCGAACTTGCCCGGACCTCCAGCAGGGTGACGGCCACCTCGCGCCGGGAGAACGCCTGGTACAGCGACGGCAGGTAGGTGATGAGCATGGCCAGCAGCGTCAGGCCGAGCCCGGCCTCGGTGAAGGCCAGGACCACCGCCGGCAGGTCGTGGGGCTGGCTGAAGCCGAGGGTCGTCAGCGACGACCCGCTGTCGGTGAAGGCGGTCCGCAGCGGCCTGGCGCCCAGCGCCCAGAACATGGCGGTGTAGCCGGCCAGGGTGATCGTCAGCCAGACCGAGACCAGGGTGAGGAGGGCGGTCGGGGCATAGCCGGCCATGACCGAGTCACGCCGCTCGTAGGTGGAGGTGCGCCGCAGCCGGGCCCGGAACAGGCCGCGCACCGAGGCGAACACCGCGCCTCCCAGCTTGGCGGGGATGCCGCGGGGCAGCACGACGGTGCGCACCGCCGAGCCGACCGTCCCGAGCACCACGGTGGCGCCGGCGGCGAAGACGACGATCCTGAGGACGACCTCCACGCCGGAGGAGCGTACGGCCACCGCCGGGGCACAATGGGCTATGGCCTCGTCCCGTGCCGGCGTCCCCCGTGCCGAAGCGGTGATCGTCGACGCGGTCCGGACGCCGATCGGGCGTCGCAACGGAGCGCTTCGGGACTGGCACCCGGTCGACCTCGCCGCCCACGTCCTGCGGGCCCTGGTTGAGCGCAATGACCTGGATCCGGCCACGGTGGACGACGTCATCGCCGGCTGCGTCAGCCAGACCGGCGAGCAGGGCCTCAACCTGGCCCGCAACGCCGCCCTGGCCGCCGGGTTTCCCGAGTCGGTGCCGGGCACGACGGTCGACCGCCAGTGCGGGTCGAGCCAGCAGGCGCTGCACTTCGCCGCCCAGGGGGTGATGGCCGGCGCCTACGACGTGGTCATCGCCGCAGGCGTGGAGTCCATGACCCGCGTGCCCATGGGGTCGAGCATCCTGAACGGGCCGGGGAAGCCGTTCGGGCCCCAGATGTCCCAGCGCTACGCGGCCGCCGGCGGGCTGGTGCCCCAGGGCATCGCCGCCGAGAAGGTCGCCCGGCAGTGGGACCTGGCCCGGGACGACCTCGACGCCTACAGCCTCGAGAGCCACCGCCGGGCGGCCAGGGCCACCGCCGAGGGCCGCTTCCGCGGCGAGATCGTCCCCGTCCCAGCCTGCGTGGCTGAACGCCGGGTGACGGTCGACACGGGCCGGGCCAAGGTGGAGATGGCGGCGGACGAGGGGATCAGGGGGGACGCCACCGCCGCGGCCCTGGCCGCCCTCAAGCCCGCCTTCCTGGTCGACGGCACGGTGACCGCCGGCAACGCCTCGCAGCTGAGCGACGGGGCTGCGGCCGTACTGGTGATGAGCGAGGCCCGCGCCGCCGCATTGGGGTGCGTGCCGCGGGCCCGGTTCGTGTCGTTCGCGGTGACCGGTGTCGACCCGGTGACCATGCTCACCGGGCCCATACCCGCGACCACGGCGGTACTTGCCCGGGCCGGCTTGTCGCTCGACGACATGGACGTGGTGGAGGTCAACGAGGCATTCGCCTCCGTCGTCCTGGCCTGGGCCGCCGAGCACCGTCCCGACATGGACAGGGTCAACGTGAACGGGGGCGCCATCGCCCTCGGCCACCCGCTGGGCTGCTCGGGCGCCCGGCTGACCGCCACGCTGCTGGCCGAGCTGGCCCGCTCCGGCGGCCGCTACGGGCTGCAGACCATGTGCGGAGGCGGCGGGACGGCCAACGCGCTCATCCTCGAGCGGCTGGGCTGACCGGTGCTCGGCTTCCTTTTCAAGGTGTTGATCGCCATCGTGGTGTTCGTGGTCATCATGCGCCTCGGCATGCTGATGCTGGGCGGCCTGGCCACGCCCCACCCGCCTCCCGAACCGGGACTGCTGCGCCGGGTGAACCTGCGGTACCGCTGCTCGATCTGCCTCACCGAGGTCAGGATGGTCCAGGCCGCCGAGGAGCTCCCGCCGCCGCCCCGGCACTGCCAGGAGGACATGGACCTGGTGGCCCCCACCTTCGAATAGGGCAACGCTGACGGCGCCGTACGTTGTCCCCAGCCTGTGCCTAAAGCTGGGGGAAAGATCCAGGCCACATCCCCACCCGGCGCCCTCGAAGCGGGGGAAAGCTCAGTGGTAGCGGGTGGCGGTGACGAACCCGAGGGTGATGAGGACGAGGCCGAGGAGGAGGTACATGTTGCTCGGGCCGTTGCCCGGCAGCAGGCTCACGTAGTTGGCCAGGATCACCAACATGCCGATGCCCAGGCTGGCGAACATCACGATCGGCACCCACTTGGGGCTCACCTTCTCGGACTTCGGCACCGGCGGGGTGTAGCGGGCGGTGGCCTTGGGCGTCACCCTCCCGGACGGCACTGCGCCGGGTTTGCCCGACTTCTTGGCGGGGGGCTTCACCGGCTTGGCCACGGACACGGAGGTTACCGCTCCGGGTACGGTCGGGCCATGCCTCGCGTGGTGGTCGTCGACAACTACGACTCCTTCGTGTACAACCTCGTCCAGTACCTCGGCGAGCTGGGCGCCGAGCCGCTCGTCTACCGGCCCGACGAGCTGACCGTGGACGCGGTCGACGAGCTGGCGCCTGACGCCATCGTCATCTCGCCCGGACCCGGCCGGCCCGAGGACGCCACCCTGTCGAATGCGGTCATCGAGCGCTACGCCGGGCGCGTCCCGATCCTCGGAGTGTGCCTCGGCCACCAGTGCATCGGCCGGCTCTACGGGGGCGAGGTGGTGCGGGCGCCGGCCGTCGTCCACGGGAAGACCTCGTTGATCCACCACCGCGGTCAGGGCCTGCTGGCCGGCCTGCCCGACCCGTTCGAGGCCACCCGCTACCACTCGCTGCTGGTCGACCGCGACACCCTGCCGGCGGTCCTCGAGATCACCGCCGAGACCGAGGACGGCCTCATCATGGGCCTGCGGCACCGCGAGCTGGCCGTCGAGGGAGTCCAGTTCCACCCGGAGTCGATCCTCACCGCCGACGGCCGCACCCTCCTGGCCAACTTCCTGGCCCGGGCCGCGTAAGCCGGCGCCCGCGTCCTACGGGCGGGCGGTGGTCGTGGTGGTGGTCGGCGGCCGGGTGGTCGTGGTGGTGGGAGGGGGAACAGTGGTGGTCGGCGGCGGCTGGGTCGTGGCCGTGGTGGTCGGCACCGGCGCCTGGGTGGTGGTCGGCGCCGGGCCGCTGGAAACGACGAGGGTCACCGTGGCGTTGCGATCGAGGGCGGTGCCCGCCGCCGGCTCGGTGCGGATGACCGTGCCCGTCGCGGTGGTGTCGCTGCCCTCGTTCCGCGACGCGGTGCGGAACCCCGCCTGTCCGAGCTGGTTGGCGGCGTCGCCCTCCCTGAAGTTCCGGACGTCCGGGACGGTGATCTGCTCGACGCCCTTGGACACCGTCAGGGTCACGGTGGATCCCTTGGCCTGGCGCGTCCCGGCCGCCGGTGACTGGTCGATCACCGTGCCCGGCGTCACGTCGCTGTTGACCTGGTTCGCGGTGACCAAGAAGCCGGCCGTGGTCAGGGCGTCGGTGGCCGACTGCACCGGCCGGTTGCGCACGTCGGGCACGTCGCTGATCGGCTTGCCGGAGCTCACCGTGTAGCTGACCGTGGCTCCCTTCTTGACCTGGACGTCCGCCGCCGGATCCTGGGCCGTCACCCGCCCGGCGGGGTTGACCTCGTCCGGGGCCTCTTTCCTGTCCGGCTTGAGACCGGCGTCGCGGAGGATCTGGTCGGCCTCGTTCTGGTTCTTGCCGATCACGGGGGGCACGGTGACCCGTTGCGCCCCTCCGACCCCGAGCTGGCGGCTGAGCAGGAAGAGCAGGCCCCCGAGGGCGGCCAGGAGGGCCACGAGGATGACGATGTAGGTGCCCGTCCGGGCGCGGGGCTCGTCGTCGACCGCCAGCACCTCGTCGACGGCCACCACCGTCGTGCCGTCCACCCCGGGCTGCACCCGGGTGATGGGGCCGTCGCCGTTGCGGGCCATGATCCCGGTGACCGCGGCGGCCGGCACCACCGCCTGGGCCGACACCGGCTGGCCCTGGGTGAAGCGGACGAGGTCGACCCTGAGATCCTCGGCGCTCCCGTAACGGTTCGCCCGGTTCTTGGCCATGGCCTTGGTGACGATCGCCTCGAAGGCGGGTGGGACGTCGGGGTTGATGTCGCTCGGCGGCACCGGCTCCTCGCGCACGTGCTGGTAGGCGATGGAGACGGGGTTCTCGCCGGTGAAGGGCGGCTTGGCCGCGACCATCTCGTAGAGGACGACGCCGAGGGAGTACACGTCGCTGCGGAGGTCGACCACGTGGCCCTGGGCCTGCTCGGGGGAGAAGTAGGTGGCGGTGCCCATGACCGCCCCGGCCTGGGTGAGGCTCTCTGCGGGGTCGCCGGCCCGGGCGATGCCGAAGTCGGTGACCTTGACCTGGCTGGCGGTGATGATGACGTTGCCGGGCTTCACGTCGCGGTGGACGACGCCGTTGACGTGGGCGAAGTGCAGGCCTGCGGCGATGTCGGCGCCGATCTCCGCGGCACGGGTGGCCAGGAGGGGGCCCTGGCGGCGGATGACGTCGCGCAGGGTGAGCCCGTCGACGTACTCCATGACGATGAAGTAGGTGCCGTCCTCCTCGCCCCAGTCGTAGATGGAGACGATGTTGGGGTGGTTCAGGTTGGCGGCGGCCCGGGCCTCCCGCCGGAAGCGCTCGACGAAGGAGTGGTCGGAGGCGAACTCCGGGAAGAGCACCTTGAGCGCCACCGGCCGGTCGAGGAGCAGGTCACGGGCCAGGTAGACCTCGGCCATGCCGCCGCGCGCCAGGTGGCGCACGATCTGGTAGCGGCCTGTATAGACCTGGGAGGCCACGAACCGAAGACTACGGGGCCAGTGCGGCCTGAAGGACGGCCCGTGCGATGGGTGCGGCCAGCGCGCCACCCGTGGCCTCGTCGCGATTCGGCTCGTTCTCGAGCATGACCGCCACCGCCACGCGCGGGGCCTCGGCCGGCGCGAAGGCGATGAACCACACGTCGGAGCTGTCCAGCCCCGTCTGGGCCGTGCCGGTCTTGCCGGCGACCGTCACCCCCGGGATGCGGGCGTTCGTGCCCGTGCCGCTCTGGACGACGCCGACCATCATGTCCCGCACCTGGCGGGCGACGTCGGGCGGCACCGCGGTCAGCCACGGCTTCGGGTCGAAGCGCTGGACGACGTTACCGTCGGTGTCCCGTACGTCGCCCAGGACGTGGGGGGTCATGATCACGCCGCCGTTGGCGATGCCGGCGGCGACGAGGGCCATCTGCAGCGGCGTGGCCGCCACGTCCTGCTGGCCGATCGCCGACTTGGCCAGGGCCGGCTTGTCATGGTCGAAGGCGGAGGCGGGCGGGAAGACCGACGACGCCCCGAACGGCAGGTCGATGGGCGGCACCTTGTTGAACCCGAAGGCCTCGGCCTGGGCCGTCAGCTTCTGGCCGCCGAGGTCGAGGCCGAGCTGGGCGAAGGCGGTGTTGCACGAGACCCGCAGCGCCTCGGGCAGCGCCCCGCCGCAGGACTCCCCCCCGAAGTTTCGCAGGGTCTGCCCCGCGGTCTGGGGAAGGGGGAGCTCGACCAGGGTCGGGTACACCGGCTGGGTCAGCGTCACCGTCCCGGTGGCCAGGCCGGCGGACGAGGTCACGACCTTGAAGCTGGACCCGGGCGGGAAGCGCTCGCGGTAGGTCCGGGGCAGCAGCGGCTTGTCCGGCGACGCGTTGAGCTGGGTCCACGCCTGGGTCACCGCGGTCTGGTCGTGGGAGGCGAGGTTGTTGGGGTCGTAGCTGGGGTAGTCGGCCAGGGCCAGCACCGCCCCGTTACGGGGATCGAGGGCGACGACCGAGCCCTTGCGCGGCCCGAGGGCGTCGGTGGCGATCTGCTGGAGGCTGCGGGACAGGGTGAGGGTGACGTTGTCGGTCTTGTCCCGCTGGACGAGCAGGTTGCGGGGGTCGAAGGTCGACGTGGCCACGTGGCCGGTCAGGGCCTCGTTGTAGGTCCGCTCGACGCCCTCGCTGCCGTAGGTGAAGGAGAAGTACCCGGTCACGTGGGCGAAGAGGGTGCCGAGGGGGTACTGGCGTTGGAGCTTGAAGGCGTCGCCGGATGCGACGGACTGGGCGAGCACCGCGCCGTCGGAGGTCTGGATGACCCCCCGGGGCTGCACGAAGTCCCGGACGACGGCCCGGCTGTTGCCCGGCTTGTTGTTCAGGGTGTGGGCGTCGATGACCTGGAGCCAGTTGAGCTGCACGAACAGGGCGGAGAAGAGCACGAGCAGGACCACGCCCAGGCGGCGGATCTGGTTGTTCACGCCGCCACCCGCTCCTGTTCCCGGTTGCGGTCCCTGTCCCGGTCGTCGTCGGAGATGCGCAGCAGGAGGGCCAGGAGGATGTAGTTCGAGATCAGCGACGACCCGCCGTAGGAGACGAACGGCAGGGTGATGCCGGTGAGGGGCACCAGGCGGGTGACCCCGCCGATGATGATGAAGGTCTGCAGGCCGATGATGGCGGTGAGGCCGGCGGCCAGCAGCTTCTCGAACGGCGCCTCCACCCGCATGGCGATCCGCAGCCCGGCGCCGACCATGAGCAGGAAGGCGATAAGTATGGCCACGGTCCCGATGAGGCCCAGCTCCTCGCCGATGGCGGCGAAGATGAAGTCGGTGGACACCGC
>JALYYN010000419.1 GCA_030946525.1 Actinomycetota bacterium
AGAACAGCCCCGAGCCGGCGCCGTCGCCGATGAACCCGAAGGGGATCGACGCCAGGCCGAGCGAGCCGAAGAGCAGCATCGGGAACCACGCCGGGTGCACTGCGGCCCGGGTCCGCTGGCGCACCTCGTCGAGCTGGCGCAGCGTGATCGCCGGGTCGTCGTTGACCGGGTCGTCGTTCACCGGGGCAGGGCCGGATGCGGGAGTACCGCCGGAGGTCATGCAAAGAACTTTACGATACAAAGTCATTGGCCGTCAAGAGCTATCCCCGTCAAGAGCGAATCGAGTGGTGAATTACAGTTTCGGCATGTGCGGCCGCATCGTGGTGGCGAGTCCCCTCGATGTTCTCGCCGGCTACTTCGGCGTGGCGGAGGTCGTCGCCCCCGAGCGCCCGCCAAGCTGGAACGTGGCGCCGGGCGCCGAAGTGCTGGCCGTGGCCGGTACCCCGTCGGGGCGTCGCATGGGCACCATGCGATGGGGTCTCGTGCCGTCGTGGGCGAACGACGCGTCCGCCGGGCCCCGCCCGATCAACGCCCGGGTGGAGTCGCTGCTCGACAAGGCCGTCTTCGCCGAAGCCCTGGCTCGCCGCCGTTGCCTGGTCGTCGTGGACGGCTTCTACGAGTGGCGTCGCCCGGCGGGCGGTCCGAAACAGCCCTACTTCCTCGACTCCGGCGATGGGTCGGGCGAACCGCTGGCGCTCGCCGGGCTGTGGGACCGCAACGGCGGGGAGGTGAGCTGCGCGGTCGTCACCGCGCCCGCCGACGACCACCTGGCATGGCTCCACAACCGCATGCCGGTCCGGCTGGGTCCCGACCGGTGGGACGCGTGGCTCGACCCCGGCAACCGTGACGTCGACGATCTACTCGGGTTCCTGCACGAACCGTCCGCGGTGCCGCTGCGCGCCCGGCCCGTCGCCACCCTCGTGAACAGCGCCCGCAACGACGGCCCGGATCTCCTCACCGTCCTGGCCGGCGAGATCCAGCCGCAACTGCTCTGACGCGCGTCGGCAACACTGGCGGGCATGACGTTCGGTCAGCACTCGGGGCCGCCTGCGTCCGGGAGACAGGTCCAGCAGTTGCTGGCGCTCCTTCAGGACGCCGGCCACGCCGACTTCCGCGACGCTCGCGGGCCGATGGGCTTCACCCAGCGCCAGGCGGCCGGGAAGTTCACCCGCGACGAGGCCGAAGCGTTCATCGACCGGCTGCAGGACGCCGCGCCCGAGGAAGGCGATACCTCGTCACCGAAGCCAACGGTGCCGTCCGCCGCCGAGCGGGCGGTCCGCGCCATATCGACCGAGCAACTTGCCGCCGAGCTGCAGCGGCGCGGTTGGATCGTGGTCGAGCCGTAGCGCGGGTCAGCCCTCGGCCAGGTCGACCTCCACCGAGAACGAGTCGGCCTCCTCGGTGACGAGCTCGGTGACGCGGCCCGCGTCACACACGTCGAGCGCCGCCCGGGCCAGGGCGGCCACTCGCTCGGGCGTGTCGCGGACCACGGCGCGTGTCACCTCGACGCGCATGGACGCCTTGGCCGCGGTCTTGGCCTTCCGCAGCTCGCCGAGCACGGCGGCGGCGACCTCCAGGACCAGCGGGTCGGCATCGTCGCCCGCCGGCCCGCGCAGCTCGGCCACGTCGGGCCATGCCGCCCGGTGCACGGTGCCGGCTTGCCACCAGCTCCACACCTCCTCGGTGACGAAGGGGAGGAACGGGGCGAAGAGCCGCAACAGCGAGGAGAGCGCCAGGGTCAGCGCCCGGTTGGCCGACGCCGCGCCCGCCTCGCCCTGCCCCCCGTAGGCCCGCCCCTTGACCAGCTCCAGGTAGTCGTCGCAGAAGCCCCAGAAGAACGATTCGGTGCGTTCCAGCGCCCGTGCGTAGTCGTAGCCCTCGAAGGCGGCGGTGGCCCCCTCGACCAGGCCGACCAGGCCCACGAGCATGGCCTGGTCGAGCGGAGCGGTGACCGGGCCGTCGCCGTCTCCGTGATCGATCGCCCCCTCAGGGGTCCGCTCGGGCCCGAGTCGTGACAGGACGAACCTGGACGCGTTGAGGATCTTGATGGCGAGGCGGCGGCCGACCTTCATCTGGCCCTCGTCGAAGGCGGTGTCGACGCCGGGACGACCGCTCGCCGCCCAGTAGCGCACTGCATCGGCGCCGTGCTGGTCGAGCAGGCCGATCGGGGTCAGGGCGTTGCCCTTGGACTTGGACATCTTCTTGCGGTCGGGGTCGAGGACCCAGCCGGAGATGGCGGCGTCCCGCCACGGGAGGCTGCCGTGCTCCAGCTCGGAGCGCACGACGGTGGAGAAGAGCCAGGTGCGGATGATCTCGTGCCCTTGGGGCCGCAGATCCATGGGAAAGACACGAGAGAAGAGATCGTCGTCGTCCGCCCACCGCGCCGCGACCTGTGGCGTCAACGAGGAGGTCGCCCACGTGTCCATCACGTCAGGCTCGCCGCTGAACCCGCCCGGTTGGTCACGCTGGTCGGCGGTGAACCCGTCGGGGACGTCGGTCGAAGGGTCGACGGGAAGCCTGGCCTCGTCGGGAACGAGCAACTGGTCGTACAGGACGCTGCCGTCGTCGCCCAGGCGGTACCAGAGTGGGAAGGGCACGCCGAAGAACCGTTGGCGGCTGATGAGCCAGTCGCTGTTGAGCCCGTTCACCCAGGCCTCGAAGCGGCCGCGCATGTAGGGCGGGTGCCACCGTAGCTCGCGACCCCGCTCGAGGAGCCGCTCGCGGTGGTCGAGGGTACGGATGAACCACTGTCGGCTGGTCAGGATCTCGAGGGGCTTGTTGCCCTTCTCGAAAAACTTGACCGCGTGGGTGATCGGGCGGGGATCGCCCAGCAGGTCGCCTGACTCCCGCAGCAGCTCGACGATGCGGGCCCGGGCGGGCTCCATCTTCTTGCCGGTCAGCTCGGCCCACGGCGCCGACGGTTCCACCCCGTCGGGCGGGTCGGCCTGGATGCGGCCGTCGCGCCCGATGATGCTGCGCACGGGCAGCTTCAGCTCCCGCCACCAGATGACGTCGGTCACGTCGCCGAAGGTGCAGATCATGGCCACACCGGTGCCCTTGTCGGGCTCGGCCAGGGGGTGGGCGACGATGGGCACCTTCACGCCGAACAGCGGCGTGGTCGCCTCGGAGCCGAACAGCGGCTTGAACCGCTCGTCGTCGGGATGGGCGACCAGCGCCACGCAGGCCGGAAGCAGCTCGGGGCGGGTGGTGTCGATGTCGATGCCGGCGCCGCCGGGACCGGCGAAGCGGATGCGGTGGTAGGCGCCGGGCAGCTCGCGGTCCTCCAGCTCGGCCTGGGCGATGGCGGTCTGGAAGTCGACGTCCCACAGCGTCGGGGCGACGGCCTGGTACGCCTGGCCCCCCGACAGGAGGTGGAGGAACCCCCGCTGGGAGGTCCGTTGGGCCTCCGGTCCGATGGTCGTGTAGGTCATGGCCCAGTCGACCGAGAGGCCGAGCCGGCGCCAGAGCTCCTCGAAGGTCTTCTCGTCGTCGAGGGTCAGCCTGATGCACAGTTCGACGAAGTTGGGCCGGGAGATGGCCACCGGCGGCGACGGCGGCTTCTGGGGCGGCGAGAAGTCGGGGTCGTAGGGAAGCGCGGGATCGCATCGGACGCCGAAGAAGTTCTGCACCCTGCGCTCGGTGGGCAGGCCGTTGTCGTCCCAGCCCATCGGGTAGAAGACCTCGCGCCCCCGCATGCGCCGGAACCGGGCGACGGTGTCGGTGTGGGTGTAGGAGAACACGTGGCCGACGTGAAGGGAGCCGCTCACCGTGGGCGGTGGCGTGTCGATGGAGTAGATCTCGGCGCGCGACTTCGAGCGGTCGAAGCGGTAGGTGCCGTCGGTGTCCCAGCGCTCGCCCCACTTCTGCTCCAGGCCCTCGAGGGCGGGCTTTTCGGGAACGAGTGGTGACGGCACACGGTTACGGTAACCGGGTGATCCGCCTCCACGACACTGCATTGGGCCGCCCGGCCGCCGTCGAGCTACGCGACGCGGGGAAGCTGTCCATGTACGTGTGCGGGCCCACCGTCTACGACGTCCCCCACATCGGGCATGGCCGCATGGCGCTCGTCTTCGACGTGCTGCGCCGATATATGGAGTGGACCGGCCTCGACGTCCGCTTCGTGTCGAACATCACCGACATCGACGACAACATCATCCGCCGGGCCAACCGGGAGGGGCGCCCGTCGTCGGAGGTCGCCGTCGAGTACGAGGGCGCCTGGTACGGCGCCATGGACGCGCTCGGCGTGCAGCGGCCCACCGTCGATCCCCACGCCACCGCCTACGTGGAGCAGATGGTCGATCTGGTCGCCGGCCTGGTCGCGGCCGGCAAGGCCTACGAGACCTCCGACGGCGTGTACCTGGAGGTCGACGCGGTGCCCGGCTACGGCCTGCTGGCCCGCCAGTCGCTGGACAGCCTGCGTTCCGGGGCGAGGATCGACGTGGTCGAGGAGAAGAAGTCGCCCCTCGATTTCGCCCTCTGGAAGAAGGCCAAGCCCGGGGAGCCCACCTGGGTGTCCCCGTGGGGCGACGGCCGGCCGGGCTGGCACACCGAGTGCGTGGTCATGTCCCTCGACCTCCTGGGGGAGGGGTTCGACCTCCACGGGGGCGGCATCGACCTCGCCTTCCCGCACCACGAGAACGAACGGGCCCAGGCCGTCGCCAGCGGCAAGGAGTTCGCCCGCCGATGGGCGCACAACGGTCACGTGCAGATGGGTGGCGAAAAAATGTCGAAGTCCCTCGGCAATTTCACCACCCTCACCGAGATGCTCGAGACGGTCGACCCGCGTGCCTACCGGGTGGTGGTCCTGCAGTCGCACTACCGGGCGCCGGTGGAGGTGACCGCCTCGACGCTCGAGCAGGCGACGAACACCTTGAGCGGATTGGACGCGTTCATGCGCCGCGCCGGCGACCTGCCCGGCGCGCCGGCCGACGAGGTGGCGCGGGCACGGTTCCGCGACGCGATGGACGACGACCTCGATACACCGCGCGCCATGGCCGAGCTGTCCGGGCTGGTACGGGCGGCGAATACCGCCCTCGATGCCGGCGACCACGGCCGCGCCGCTTCGCTGGCCGCCGCGGTCGGCGAGATGGCGGGCGCGTTCGGGCTGCGATTGGGGGCCGCGGGTGGTGAGGCTCCCGCGGAAGTGGCCGCGCTCGTCGCCCTTCGGGAGGAGGCGCGCACCGCCCTTGACTTCGCCGGGGCCGACGCGATCCGAGGCCGGATCGGCATCCTCGGATGGGTGGTCGAGGACACGCCGCAGGGGCCGCGCGTCCACCGAAAATGAGCTAGAGACATGGCGGATTCCGGCTGGTAACTTCGCCCGCGGGGAATCGTTCCGCACGGCATGAGCGCACGGTTGGGCAGTCCCCGAGAAGGTGTTCCAACGCGAGAAGGGGGATCGCCGCCGTGGCGACCGGGACCGTCAAGTGGTTTAACGCCGACAAGGGCTATGGATTCATCCAACAGTCCGACGGCAACGATGTGTTCGTGCATTTCAGCGCCATCCAAAAGCCCGGCTATCGCAGCCTGGACGAGGGTGAGGCCGTCGAGTTCGACGTGCAGACCGGCCCCAAGGGCCTCCAGGCGGCCAACGTCCGCCCCGCCGGCTGAGTCACCCCTTCGCGACACGGGCGCGCCGTGGCGGGCGGCGGCCCGACGAGTGACAACCGTCGATCCAAACCGCTCGACACGATTGGTCCCCGACGCTGCGCGCCACCCTCCACGGCGCGCGTGCCGGCTCTCACTACGCTGGCGGTGGTGGATGAGCTGCCATCCGTGAACGACAGGGCGGAGCTACCCCTGCGGCCCGGCGCCGACACTGACGACCAGGACCGGCTGGAGGTCCTGGAGCACCAGGTGCGCCAGCTGATGAGTCGGCTTGCGACCTGGGTCGAGTCACAACTGGTTCAGGCCGTCGATGATCGGCGCAGCGACCTGCGGGCGTTGCGCTCCGAGTTGCAGGCGGCCCTGAACGAGCAGGTGGCAGGGGTGCGGGCCGAGAGCGCCTCCGTTCTCACCGTTGCCGTTCGACGGCTCAGCGTCAACCACGAGGAGTTGGCCGAGCGGCTGGACGACGTCACCGGGCGCTCGGCCGAGGCGGTGGCCGGCGTCGCCGCCCTGAGCCTGGCGACGGTGGCCGACACCGGGCGCCTCGAGGCGATCGAGCATCAGCTGAGCCAGCGCATCGCCCGACTGACGGACTCGGTGCAGACGCAGCTGGTCGATTCGGCCGACCGGAGGCGTTCGCAGCTCGATGCGATGCGTGCCGAGCTCGAGGCGGCGCTGGGCGAGCAGGTGACCGGGGCGGCGCGGCAGGCCGAGCAGGTCGCCGCCCAGGTTGCCGTGCTCAGCGCCGAGGCCCAGGCGGAGGGGGCCCGCACCGAGGCCTTCGAGGATCGGCTGCGGGCCGCCATGACCCGCCTCAGCGAGTCTCTCGAGGCCAGGCTGCGCGACGCCGCGGGCCTCCGGCTCGCCGAGCTCGATGCGCTGCGCCTGCAGCTGCACACCGTCATCGAGGAGCGGGTCGAGCAGTCCCATGCGGCCGGCAACTCGATGATCGGCTCCGTGGTCGAGCGGCTGGAAGGCGTCGTCGGACAGGCCTCGCAGGCTGCGGAGGCGGTGGCGGCGCTCGCCGTGTCCGTCGGGGCGGGCGACGCCCGGGTGGCGGGGCTCGAGGAGAAGGTCAGGACCGCGGTCGTCGGGCTGCAGGAGACCGTCGATGCCCGGCTGGCCGAGTCGGTCTCCGGGCGCCGGGTCGAAGTGGAGGCGCTGCGAGCCGAGCTGCACGCGCTGCGCACCGAGCTGCAGAGGCTGCTCGACGATCGGTTGCGGCCGGTCGCCGATCGGGCGTCGGAGGCCGCGGCAGGGCTCGCTGCCGTGTCGGCCGCGGTGCAGGCGGAGACGGAGCGGACCGAGGCGTTCGAAGGGCGGGTGCGGGCCGCCGTCGTGCGCATCACCGAGTCGTTGGCCGGTCGCCAGGCGGAGGTCGACGGGTTGCGCGAGGAGCGGGCCGCGGTCGACGCCGGCCGGGACGCGGCGCTCGACGCGCTTCGGGCCGAACTGCAGGCCGCCGTCGACGAGCGCTTCGGCGCGGTGTCGAGCGCCGTCGACGCCGACGCCGCCCGGCAGGAGGCGTTGGAGGAGCGCCTGCGGGGGGCGATCTCCCGGCTCACCGAGTCGGTCGACGGCCGCCTGGCCGAGCGCCAGGCGGACCTCGAGACGCTGCGGACCGAGATGCGGACCACCGCCGAGACGGCCGGCGACGTGGCGCTCCGGGCGTTCCGTGCCGAGCTCGACGCTGCGCTCGACCAGCGACTGCACGACGTGGCCGCCCAGGCGGAGCGGGCCGCCGAAGGCGTCGCAGCCCTCACCGCCACCGCCGAGGCGGACGCGGCCCGCACCGAGGCGTTCGAGGAGCGGGTCCGCACCGCCATCGCCCGCCTGACCGAGTCCGTGGACGCCCGAATCGCCGAGGTGGGCAGTGGTCGCTCGGGCGAGGTCGACGCCCTGCGGGTCGAACTGCAGGCTGCGCTGGAAGAGCGGCTCCAGCCCTTCGCCGCCCA
>JALYYN010000422.1 GCA_030946525.1 Actinomycetota bacterium
CCGCCGGGACGACGCCGAGCCAGCCCTGGCCGTGGCGCAGGAGCGTCATTGGGGGCCGAGAGAGCCTCGACGAAGGAGCGGGACGTCGCCATCGCCACCGGTCTGGATCTCACGGAGCCAGTGGTACAGGCACTCGGGCCGCTCCCGGAACCGAGAGGCGGCCAGCGGGTCTCGTGCGGGTTGGCCAGCGACATCGAGGGGATCGGGACCGGGGCGTCTGGCGAGACCCGAACAACCACGCCGGCCGCCACGGCATGCTCTCTCGGAGGTACGACAAGGGCGCTGCCTACGACCGGCCTGACGACTTGATCCATGTCGGTGCGGAGGCCGATCCTCTGGCGGCCTCCGTGGTCGCGAAGCCCGGCGCATGGGAGCGTCAGCTTGAGGACGCCCGTGACATCAGGCACCTCGCTCTCGAAGTCGAGAGGCAAGGTCTCGACCTCGTCCTTGGGCTGTAGAGGTCGTCGGGTTGGAGCCCGCCCGTGCGGCAGCCCCTTGTCGTTGGTGGTCCGCGACTTCGTGCCTCCGGCGGCACTGCTCGGCGGGCGTCGGCGTCCCGACCGCTCCCTCGTCGAGCCTGGCCTCAACAGGTTCGCGAACGTCACCTACCGGCACCAGTGGGGCGAGCCCGGAGGTGACCCGTGGCGGATATTGGGGCGCACGTTCTGGGGCGCGTCTCTGCCGCCCCGGGGGGCGCCCCGCCAGGTCCGTCCGTGGACTGGAGGGGTGTACAGTAGGCGTATGCCAAGAATGCAGGTCTACCTGCCCGACGACCTCTACAAGGCCGTAAAGGAGCAGGAGCTCCCGGCGTCGGAGCTCCTCCAGGAGGCGGTCCGAGCGGAGTTGCGCCGACAAGAGTTGATCAGCGAAGCGGACCGCTACATCGAGGAAGTCGCCAATGAGGTCGGCCAACCGTCGCCTGAGTCCAGGCGTCGTGCCGATCGTCTTGCCGCCGAGATCAAAGGGCGTGGCCGGAGCCGGAAGGCGGTGTGAGCGCGCTCGTCCTCGACTCGGGCGGGGTGACACGACTCGCCCGCCGACATGCCGATGCCCTCGCCCGGATCCAAGCGTTCCGCAGGGAGGGCCTGTGGCCGCCGATCGTGCCTTCGTTCGTGCTCGTGGAGTGCCTCACCGGCAAGCAGCGCGCTGACGCGAACGTCAACCGCTTCCTCAAGACGTGCGAGATCGTCGAGCGCGTGCCCGAAAGCGTCGCCCGGCGTGCCGCCGCGCTCCGCTCTCTGGCACAAACAGGCTCGGCCGTCGACGGCCTCGTCGTTGCCGTCGCCGAGCCGGGCGGCGATGTTCTTAGCGGCGACCTTGGCGATCTTCGTCCTCTTGCAGCTTATGCAGCCGACGTCAGAATCCATCGGGCCTGAACGACTCTATTGACCGGCGTGTCGAGCCGAGAGCCCGGTACGCGCTCCCGCAGCTGCCCGTGCGGGTGTCCCAAATGACGCCGCCAGCATGTCGGCGGACGTGTCCGGCACCGCCGGCTCGGGGCCGTGTCGGACTATCGAGGGGGACGCCCCGGTGAAGGCAGCAGCTCCCGGTATTCGATCCCAGCCGAGCAGCGCTGTGTACTCAATGCACACCGAGCGCGTCGAGGAGTGCGAAGCGGACAAGTTGAGGTTCGTCCACCCAGCACAGGTGACCGGCCCCGGGAATCACCTGGCACGTGAGGCTCCCTCCGGCGCACCACCGCTGGGCGAGCACGGCTCCTGAGTCAACCAAGTCGTGGTCACCGACGATCAGGGTGGACTTGCCTCGGTGCTGCCGCAGTGGTTCGATGAAGTCCCAGGTGTGCGGCATGGTGGCCCAGATGGCCATCCCCGCGTCCCTGTTGAAGAACATCCCCGTCCGGACTTGGCGGTACCTCTCGGGGTGTCTCGTGAATAGCCAAGCATCCCGGATCTGATTCCACCTGGCTCGATCTCTGGCCCCAAGGATGGCCGGGTCGACCGGAAGGCCGAAGCCTCGCACGACTCGCTCCCAAGCAGGATCGCTCTCGATCGCCGCTCGCGCCGCGATCTGGCGGTCCTCGATCTTCTTGTCTGCGTCGTGATCCGATCGCCGCATAGCCCCTGGGCTGACAAGGGCAACATTCCCCACCCGGTGGGGCTCCCGGCCCACGAACGCCCCGACGAGGAGCGCGCCGAAGGAGAATCCGACGAGGTGAACGGTGGGGGCATCAAGCTCGTCGACGAGCATGGCGAGGTCGTCGAGAGAGGCCTCGAACGAGAGGGTCGCCGGT
>JALYYN010000449.1 GCA_030946525.1 Actinomycetota bacterium
GCAGGCTCTTGATCCCGAGCTGATTGCCGTCGGGATCGACGAGGCGCACTTCACGCGCCCGGATCCGGTCGTTGATCCTGAGGTCGGCGGCTTCCGGTGCGGGTATGCGGCATCACTCCTTGTGATCTGGAACTGGTGTGTTCTGGAAATCGTGTGTTGAGCTGGAAGCGAAAAAAGACGGACGTCGCGAAAAGCAACGTCCGCCTTCGGCGGTCGATCAACCCGGCGCACCGAATGCTGCAGTGCCGTGGAGCGGTGCAGCAGTGGACGGGTGGGGGCGCGAGCCCCGCTTTTCGTATGCAGTTGTCCGCCTAGGGTAGCAGCATGAGCACGTTCTGGACACCGTCGGGTGAGCGCCCCATCCCGCGGGACGAGCCTGCGGGCCCTCCTGCGTCCGGCCCGCGGCCCGGTCCCGGCGACCCGGAGGGCTACGGCGACGACTACAGCGAGGAGGAGATGCGGGCCGAGATGCTCGCCATGCAGGAACAGCTCCTCCGCACGCCGGCCGCCGTGGTCGTCGCCAACCACGGCATCGCCCTGCTGGAGCTGGCCGCCGTCCACCTCGGCCAGGAGCCGCCCCGTCTGGCCGACGCCTCGGTGGCCATCGACGCCCTCTCCGGGATCCTCGACGCGGTCGGGCCCCGCATGGGTGAGAACGAGGCCCCGTTGCGCCAGGCACTGCACCAGCTCCGCATGGCGTTCGTCGAAGCCAAGACCGCCTCCGCCGGCTGAAGCCGAGGCCCGGAGGCTTTCCGCCGACGGCGGTCTCTGGCGGCTTTCCGCCGACGGCGGTCTCTGGCGGCTCTCCGCCGACCGGCGCCGGTCGGCGGAGATGACGCTGCCGGCTACGTGACCTTGGCCGCCGCCGGCGTGATGGCCGGCTCGGCCTTTCCGCCCGTGGTGGAGCCACCGCGCTTGGCCCGCCCGAGCAGGGCCGCCACCAGCAGCACCAGGCCCACCATCAGCAGCCCGACCACGGCGGCCAGGGCGACCTTGGCCACCCGAGAGGTGCCGCCACCGAGCTTCTGGTACTGCAGATTGGCGGTGTAGATGTCCTGGGCCTGGCCGACGGCGTCGCCGTTGCGGGTGTCGTCCCAGCCGACCACCGTCTCCAGGTTGGTGGCGACCAGCCCCGGCGGGGCGTTGACGTCGGAGTTGTTGCCGAACACGCCGATCTTGCGGTCGATGAGCTGGTCGGTCACCCGGACGTTCTTCGACCAGGTCTTCCCGTTGTCGGTCGAGGTGGTCAGGTAGACGTCGTTGCTGCGGGTGCCCGGGTCGTTGCGGGTGTCGAAGAAGGCGACCTCGATGCGGCCGTTGGGGGACACCGCCACGTTGGCGAAGCTCTGGTTGTAGAGCTGCTTCGGGTCGTCGTCGGTCACGTTCTTGCGGGCCGACCAGGTCTTCCCGCCGTCCGTCGAGTTGTAGTAGTAGATGTCGGCGTAGTTGGCGATGGTCGGGTCCTCGGTGCCGTTGGCCACGACGTGCAGCGTCCCCTCAGCGCCGCCGGCGGGGCCCCAGGTGGCGGTCACGAACGACCCGGTCTTGTAGTCGAACGGGGCGATCTGGGAGGTGGTCCAGGTCTTGCCGTGGTCGGTTGACTTCGACATCAGGATCCCACCCGGCGGCGAGGGGGTGAGGTTGGCGGAGCCGGTGGGCCAGATGGCGTAGACCGTGCCCTTGCTGTCGACGGTCACGGTCGGGCCGAACCCGCCGAAGTTGGCGGCCTGGTCGGGCGTAGCCGCCTTGGAGCCGGCGGCTGGGACGGTGGTGGTCGTCCCCGGGGTGGCGACAGTGGTCGTGGTGGCGCTGATCGCCGACTTGCGCAGGCCGGCGTCGGTGAAGGCGGTCTGGGAGAGGTCGATCGGGTCGGCGAAGGTCTTGCCGCCGTCGGAGGACACCAGCACGATCGGCTGGTTGGGCGCCGCGTTCGGCGCGCTGAAGCCCGGCGACCGCCGGCTGGCGCCGACGTACACGTAGTCGGCGCTGCCGGTCTTGGCGTCCACGGCGATGGCGGTCACCGGGCGGTCGGCCTCCTGGGCCGTGTCCGTCTTGCCCCGGTTGTTGCGGGCCACCACCGGCTGCCACGTGTCGCCGAGGTTGGTGGACTTGGAGACGATGATGCTGGGGTCGCTCCCCAGCCCACCGTCCTGGGCGTCCCAGCCGGTGAGCGCCATGTACAACGAACCGCCGCGACCGAAGGCGGCCTGGGCCTCGAAGGTGCCACGGGCGCTGGAGTTGCAGTTCGGGTAGGACGACGGCGACGGCGAGCTGTTGCCCGGGTCGAGCCGGGTCCAGGTCTGCCCGCCGTCGGTCGTGCGGACCAGCCCGCACCGGCGGGTGCGCAGCTCGACGTACGAGCCGACGATGATCATCGGGTTGGACGGGTCGACCACGTAGTCCGGCGACGAGTAGGTCCGCCCCGGGTTCAGGTCGTCCTTGGTCACCTGGACCGGCTTGGTGAGCAGCGGCGCGGTCGCGGCTGTCGCCCCGCCCGTGGCCAGCAGTGTGAGACCGGCCGCGAGCACGGCGAGGCGGCGGGCGTTTCGGTACATCAGACAATCCCCCTGGGAACCGGACAAGTGAAACTGCGGGGGAATTCTCGCCGCGTCGGTGCCGCGGCTCAATAGATGCGTTGCGCACCTAGAGGCGTCAGTGGACGATCTTGGAGATCGGCAGCTCGATGATGTCGGTGGCCCCGTGGTCCTTGAGGGCGGGGATGAGGGTGTTGATCTCGTCCTTCGGCACCACGGTCTCGACCGCGAAGGCGTCGGCGCCGAACAGCTTGGAGACCGTCGGCGACCGAAGCGACGGCAGGATGGCGATCACGGCATCCAGCTCGGCGCCTCCGACGTTGAGCTTCACCAGCACCCGCCCGCGGGCCTCGAGAGTGCCCTGGAGCAGGGTGTGGATCTGGGCCATGGCGTGGCGCTTCTCGGGGTCGTCGTAGGCTGCGGCATTGGCGATCAGCTCGGTGTGGCTGACCAGGATGGTGTCGATGACCCGCAGCCCGGCCGCCCGCAGGGCCCGGCCGGTCTCGGTCAGCTCGACGACGGCGTCGACGATCTCGGGCACCTTGGCCTCGGTGGCGCCGTAGGACAGGCGGATGTCGGCCCGGATGCCGAGCTTCTCGAAGAACCGACCGGTGAGCTCGGGGTACTCGGTGGCCACCCGGACGCCGTCGGGCAGATCTGTCGCGCTCCTGGCAGGGTCGTCCCGGCCGACGGCGACCACGATGCTCACCGGCCGGGCCGTGGCCTTGGAGTAGTGGAGCTCGCCGAGGGAGACCACCTCGCTGGCCGTCTCCTCGATCCAGTCCCGTCCCGTGATGCCCAGGTCGAACAGGCCCTCGGCGACGTACCGGGCGATCTCCTGGGGTCGCAGGATGCGGACCGAGTCGATGCGGGGATCGTCGACCGTGGCCTTGTAGTCGACCTCCGACGACCGCCGCACGGCCAGGTCGGCGTCTTCGAAGAGGGCCAGCGTGGCCTTCTCCAGGGAGCCCTTGGGCAGGACGAGTCGCAACATGGCGACGCCTACCCGCCCGACTTGGGCAGCTGGCGGAGGAGATCCACCATCTCGACCGCGGTCGCCGCCGCCTCGAAGCCCTTGTTGGCGGACTTGCCGCCCGCCCGCTCCAGGGCCTGCTCGAGGGAGTCGGTGGTCAGCACGCCGAAGACCACCGGGATCCCGGTGTCCAGCTGGATCCGGGCGAGCCCGGCTGCGCACTGCCCGCCGACGTGGACGTGGTGGTCGGTCGCGCCCCGGATGACGGCGCCGAGGCAGACCACGGCGTCATGGTCGCCCGACCCGGCCAGGCGCTGCGCGGCGAGGGGCAGCTCCAGCGCTCCGGGCACCGACGCGGTGGTGACGGAGGCGGGGTCGACGCCGAGACGGGTGAGCCCATCGAGGCAGCCGGCCAGGAGGCGGTCGGTGACCAGGTCGTTGAAGCGGCTGGTGACGACGGCGATGCGCAGCCCTTCGCCCCGGAGGCGGCCGTGGTACCCGGTCGTTCCCGACAGTCCGGTCATTCCTCGAGTCCTTCCAGGAGGTGGCCCATGCGCTGCTGCTTGGTCCGCAGGTAGCGGATGTTCTCGGAGTTGGGGACCGATTCCAGCGGCACCCGCTCGACGATCTGCAGGCCGTAGCCGTCGAGGCCCTCGAACTTGGCCGGGTTGTTGGTGAGCAGGCGCATGGTGGTGATGCCGAGGTCGACGAGGATCTGGGCACCCGTACCGTACTTGCGGGTGTCGATGGGCAGGCCCAGGTCGAGGTTGGCGTCGACGGTGTCCCGGCCCTGGTCCTGGAGGGTGTAGGCCCGCAGCTTGTGGGCGATGCCGATGCCCCTGCCCTCGTGGCCCCGCAGATAGACGACCACGCCCATCCCCTCGGCGGCGATGCGCTGCAGCGCCATCTGCAGCTGGACCCCGCAGTCGCAGCGGAGAGAGCCGAGGGCGTCGCCGGTGAGGCACTCGGAGTGGACCCGCACCAGCACCCCGCTCTCACCCTGGACCGCGCCCCTCACCATGGCGACGTGCTGCTCCCCGTCGAGCAGGGACTCATAGACGTAACAGGTGAACTCGCCCCACTCCGTCGGCATGCGGGCGTCGGCCACGCGCTTGACCAGCCGCTCGCGCTGGCGCCGGTAGCGGATGAGGTCGGCGATGGTGATGAGGGGCAGGCCGTGGTCGGTGGCGAAGCGCTCCAGCTCCGGGAGCCGGGCCATCGACGCCTTGTCGGCGCTGACGATCTCGCACAGCACCCCGGACGGGTAGACGCCGGCCAGGCGGGCCAGGTCGACGGTGGCCTCGGTGTGGCCGGCGCGGTTCAGGACCCCTCCCTCCCGGGAGCGCAAGGGAAAGACGTGGCCGGGGCGGGCCAGGTCGGCCGGCCGGGTGGCGGGGTCGACGAGTGCGGCGATGGTGGCGGCCCGGTCGGCGGCGGAGATGCCGGTGGTGGTGCCGTGGCGACCGTCGACCGACACGGTGAACGCCGTCCGGTTGGCCTCGGTGTTGTCGACGACCATGGGCGGCAGGTCCAGCTCGTCCAGCCGCTCGCCCAGCATCGGCATGCAGATGACGCCCGAGGTGTGGTTCAGGAAGAAGGCGATCTTCTCGGCGGTGGCGAACTCGGCGGCCACCACGAGGTCGCCCTCGTTCTCCCGGCTGGCGTCGTCGACGACCACGACGATCTCCCCGGCGGCGAAGGCGGCGACCGCTTCATCGATGGACGCGAAGGGCACGCTTCCTATCTTGGCAGCAACCTCTCCACGTATTTCGCGAGTATGTCGAACTCGACGTTGACCCGGTGGCCGGCGCGGAGGCGGCCGAGGGTGGTGACCGCTGCGGTGTGGGGGATCACGGCGACGCTGAAGCGGTCGCCGGCGACCACCGCCACGGTGAGGCTCACGCCGTCGACGGCCACCGAGCCCTTCTCGGCCAGGTACCGGGTGTCGGGCACGAGCACCGACAGCCAGGGCGGCCCGAGCGCCACCTCGCCGACGGCGTCGACATGCCCCTGGACCAGATGCCCGCCCAGGCGGTCGCTCAGGCGCAACGGCCGCTCGAGGTTGACCGGGTCGCCGGAGCGCAGGTCGCCGAGGTTGGTGCGGGACAGGGTCTCGTCGACCACGTCGGCCGCCCACCACCCCTCGCCCAGCTCGACGACGGTCAGGCACGCCCCGTTGACGGCGATCGAGTCCCCCACGGTGGCGTCGCCGGCCACCACCGACGCCGAGAACCGGAACCTGCCGCCGTCACGGGCGGCCAGGGACCCCAGCTCCTCGATCAGGCCGGTGAACATTCCACCCGCAGGTCGTCGCCCAGCCGGTCGACCGAAACCAGCCGCCCCCGCCACACCTCGGCCATGGTGGGGGCGCCGGGGCCGGCGAACAGGGGCCGCCCGTCGTCGCCGCCGAGGAGGGCGGGCGCCAGATAGAAGACGTAGCGGTCGACCAGTCCCGCACGGTGGAAGTCCCCCGCCACCGTGGCCCCCCCCTCGACCATGGCCTGGAGCACGCCTCGCCGGCCCAGCTCGTCGAGCACGCCGCCGAGGTCGCCGGAGAGCTCCAGTGCAGGCTGCACGCGTGCATCGGTCGGTGCCGTGCCGAGCACGACACGCAACGGGTCGGCGCCCGGTGCGTCCCGGACGGTGAGCGACGGGTCGTCGGTCCGAATCGTCTGCGCGCCCACGATCACCGCGTCACTCTCGGCCCGGAGGCGGTGGCCGTCGGCCCGGGCCTCGGGCCCGGTGATCCAGCGACTCGACCCGTCGGGCGCTGCGCTGCGCCCGTCCAGCGTCGCCGCCAGCTTCAGCACCACCCAGGGCCTACCGGTACGTCGGTGCTTGAGGTACGGCGCCAGCTGGGCCCGAACCTCGTCCTCGCACACCCCCACGTCGACGGTCACACCTGCGGCCCGGAGGGCCCGGACGCCGCTCCCCCGCACCCGCTCGTCGGGATCCTCGACCCCGACGACCACCCGGGCGATCCCCGCCCCGACGATGGCGTCGACGCACGGCGGCGTCCGCCCGGTGTGGGAGCAGGGCTCGAGAGTGGCGTAGAGCGTCGCCCCCAGAGCGTTCGCACCGGCGGCCCGCAGGGCGACGATCTCGGCGTGGGGGCCGCCGGGCGGGTGCGTGGCGCCCTCGAAACCGCCGGGCTCGATCACGCAGCCGACCCAGGGATTGGGCGACGTGGTCGCCCGCACCCCGGCTGCCACCTCCATGGCCTGGCGCATGAGGGCGATGTCGGCGGCTGGAGCGGCGCCGCTCATCCCGGGTGGCCGGTGGGCCGGCCGGCCAGCAGATCGAGGGCGTGGGGGAGGATGTCCAGCACGGCCTCGAGGCTCTCGACTGCTCCCGCCGAGGACCCGGGCGTGTTGCAGATCAGGCACTGCCCCAGCGTCCCGGCCAGCCCCCGCGACAGCCGACCCTTGGCCGGGTTGACCAGCCGCATGGCCTCAGCCAGGCCGGGCGCCTCCCGCTCGAGAACGGCGCGCGTGCCCTCCGGCGTCAGGTCGCGGGGACCGAAGCCGGTGCCGCCGGTGGTCACCACCAGCCCGGCGAAGCCCGCGGCCAGGTCGCGCAGCGCGCCGGCGACGCTGTCCGCCCCGTCGGCCACCGCCCGCCGCTCGACCACCTCGTAGCCCGCGGCGGTCAGCCGGTCGGCGAGCAGCTGCCCGGAGCGGTCCTCGCGGGTACCGGCGATCACGCCGTCGGAGACGGTCAGCACCTTGCACTGGAGCACCGTGGAGGCCTTCGGCGTCACGTTCCCATCCTCTCCCCCGTCCCCGGCCGGGCGCCGTTGCGCCACGCCGCCGCTGCTTGCGGTCCCTTCCCTTCCGGCTGCACCTCCACCAGCTCGAGGGTGCCCGCGCCGGTGCCCACCCGCAGGGTGGCCGGGTCGATGACCCCCGGCCCGAGTGGGGCGGGGCCCGGCTCGGCGAGACGCGTGCGCAGCACCTTCAACCGCCGCCCCCGGAACGTCGTCCACGCCTGGCCCAGGCGGACCACGCGGTGGAGCTCGGCCGCCGGCCGGGACCAGTCGACCCGCAGCTCGGCCGGGTCGATCTTGGCCGCGTAGGTGACCTCGCCCTCCTGCGGCCGCCCTTCGGGCAGGCCTGCCTCCAGCAGGTGGACCAGCATGGCGGTCCCGACCCCGGCCAGCTCCGACCGCAGCTCCTCGACGGTGGCCTCGTCACCGATCGGCACGGTCGCGGAGGCGTACACGGGACCGGTGTCGAGGCCCTCCTCCAGGGCCATGACGCAGACGCCGGTGACGTCGTCACCGGCCAGGACGGCACGTTCGACGGGCGCCGCCCCCCGCCACCGGGGCAGCAGGGAGAAATGGAGGTTCACCATGGGCAGCACGGCGAGGACGTGGGGGCGGATGAGTCGCCCGTAGGCCACCACCACACCGAGACCGGCGCCGGCGCCGAGCAGGTCGTCGACCCGGTCGGTGACGGGCAGGCCGAGCTCCTCGGCTGCGGCCTTCACCGGGCTGGGCGTGAGGGCGCCGCCCCGCCCGCGCTTGCGGTCGGGCCGGGACACGACCAGGACCACCTCGTGGCCGGCGGCCACCAACGCGCGGAGGGGGCCGACCGCCACGTCCGGCGTGCCCAGGTAGGCGAGGCGCAGGGCGGGCCTATCTCGCCGGCTCGCGGTCGGTGCCGGCCTCGGAGAGGCCCATGGCCCGGCGGCGCAGCTCGCGCATGGCGTCCTTGTGCTGCCGGCGGTCGAGGTGCACGAGGAGCAGCCTGCCGTCGAGGTGGTCGACCTCGTGCTGGAGCATCCGGGCCATCAGCTCGTCGGCGTCGAAGGAGATCGGCCGCCCGTCGAGGTCGACCCCGTCGACGTGGACCGTCTTGTACCGAACGATAGGCCACGCCAGGTCGGGAACCGAAAGGCAGCCCTCGGTGTACTCCCACTCCTCGCGATGCCCGGAGAGGACCGGGTTGACGAGGACGCCCGGGCCCTCGCCGATGTCGTAGACGAACAGTCGCTTCTGCACGCCGACCTGGTTGGCGGCGAGGCCCACCCCCGGCGCGTCGTACATCGTCTCCAGCATGTCCTCGGCCAGCCTGTGCAGCGTGGCGTCGAACTGGGTGACCCGGGTGCAGGGCGCACGGAGCACCGGGTCGCCGAAGATGCGAATGGGATAGACGGCCATGTCAGTGAGGGTACCCGCAGGAAGAGCCGACGAAGGGGCTCGTCCGGCCCTACGGAACCGCCGTCGTCGTGGTGGCGCGGGGTCGCGTCGTGGTGGTGGTGGTCTCCTCCACCGTGGTCGTGGTGGCCCGGGTGCCGCCCGAGGTGACCGGCGCCACGGTGGCGCCCGTCGGCTGGACGACGGTTGTCGGTGTGGCACGGGTGACCGTCGTCGGCACCTCGGTGGTGGTCGTGGAGGCGGGCACGCCGGTCTTGTCGCCTTCGACAGAGGCCGGCTCGGCGCCTCGCTCCACCGCCTTCTGCTCGGGAACGAGGCTGGGCCGGCCGCTCGGCAGCTGGGCGACGGCGGCGATTCCCTCCCCCAACGTCCCCCGCTCCTTCGGCCCGATCGGCTTGTAGTCGCCGTTGGGAAGCCAGGTGTAGGCCAGCCCGCCGACGGCCGCCGCCACCACGGCCCCGAGGAGCAGACGTCCGGTGATCGACTCCTCGGTGGCCGTCCATGCCTTGGTCGCCATCCGCTTGCCCAGGCGACCGAACGTCAACACCAGGCCCAGGATGGGTAGGACGAGGATCAGCGACTGCACGATGCCGACGCCGGCGTTGAGCACGTCACCCTTGCCCACTGCGGTGCTCACCCCGTGGGTCTGCTTGCCGAGGGAATCCCAGGCGGTGGCGAAGATCCTGGGGATGTTGAGGAGGAGCATCCCGACCTGGAAGAGCAGCAGGGGGACGACGACGAGGACCCACAGGGTCACGACGACGCGGACCCAGGGCTTGAGCTCCCGGACCTTGGGATCCGCCTTCTTCCACGGCAGCGCGCTGACCATGATGGGCTTGATCCGGGAGAAGAGGTCGGGCACTCCGGTGGAGTCGGCCAGGATGTAGTACCCGTCCAGGCGCAGGAAGGGCAGCAGCTGGTGTGCGGCTTCGATGTGCTGGACGACGACCACCAGCAGGAGCGGCTCGAAGTGGGTGGCCGCGTACAGCCCGGCGGTGCCCAGGATGAACAGCCCGTTGAAGTAGACGCCGGCGAGATCGGTACGCAGCTTCCCCCGCCGGCTCAACCGGTAGGAGTCGGTGACGTCGGTGTAGAAAGCGGGATAGGCCAGATAGATGCCGGCGCCCATGACGCCCGGCCGGGCGCCGCCGTAGGCGCAGCCGGCGGCGTGGCCGAACTCGTGCCACCCCGCTGAAAGGATCACCAGGCCCAGCGCCAGCAGCATGTAGCCGGGCGACTGCAGGGCCTGGCGGAACGCCTGGGCGATGCCGTGGTGGAGGAACAGCCATGAGTCGAAGCCGACCAGGGCGACCAGGGCGACCAGGATCACGGGAGGGAAGAACAGGGGCTTGAACAGCCGGGCCACCGAGTACGACGCGCGCTCGGGAATGATGGCCTTGCGGAACCTCAGGGCGAGAAGTGCGTCGGGCTTCTCCAGCTCGGGGCTGCTGCCATCGGCTGCGGCGAGGATGCCGAGGGGCCGGAGCTTGTCCTCGACGAGGGTACGGACGTTGTCGGCGCTCACCCCCCGCTGCACGTCCGCGGCGACGGCCTCGGCGATCTCGCCGTAGTCACGCCGGCCGTCGACGTTGTGGGCCACCGCGTACAGCAACGGGGTGAGCTGCACCATCTGACCGTCGCCGCGGCGGGCCAGCGACGGCGGGTCCTTGAAGCCCGATCCCTCGCTGGGACCGATCAGCTCGGTTCCCTCGGCGAGGCGCGGAGGGAGCTCGGTTGGCGAGGAGACCGGCGCGGCCTTCTCGGAGTCGGCGATGGTGATGGCGTTCCCCTCCCGTGTGTCGGTTCGACAGGTGCTGTGACTGCGAAGGCCGGGCTCGGACAGACCGGAGGACGGCCCGAGAACGGGCCGCCCTCCGGTGGTTCAGCCGACCGCGCGTCGGCTAGGTGGCCTGGGTGATGTCGACGTGCTGCTGGGCGTTGGCGTACGCCACCGAGTTGTCCGACAGCACGTTGGCGGCGATGGCCGCGTTCACGGGGGCGGCCAGGTTGGCGTTGATCAGCGACATGGCCTCCCGGTCGGGAAGCTCCTCGACGGACTCGGCGTCGAGCTCCTCGGGGGTCAGCGCTGCGGGGGTCTGGTCGGTCATCGGGTTCCTTTCCGTTGGGCGGCTGGTCGGGCTCAGATGCCCTGGCCGATCGGCGCGTTCTGGGTGGCGCCGGCCAGCGCGTTCGCGTTGTCGGACAGCACGTTGGCGGCGATCGCCGCGTTCACGGGGATGGCGATGTTGGCGTTGATGAGCGACATGGCCTCGCGGTCGGGCAGCTCCTCGCCGGTCTCGTTCTCGATCTCCTCGGCACTCAGGTCGGGGGTCTGGTCAGTCATCTCGTGTCTCCTCACTGGTCACTTGGTCGATGGCCCGGAACCGGGCTCCGGGACGGTCAGATGCCCTGGGTGATGGCGCCCGACTGCTGTGCGTTGGCAACTGCGGTGGAGCCGTCGCTGAGGACGTTCAGTGCCGCGGCCACGTTCACCGGGGCAGCGATGTTGGCGTTCACAAGCGACATCGCCTCACGGTCGGGCAGCTCCTCCCCCACCTGCTGATCGAGCTCTTCGGGAGTGAGATCCCGCTGGTCGTCGGCCATGCTTCCTCCTTGGCTTGAGAACCGGATGCAAGTTCTCATACCCGCCCTTTGAGGGACCGGAAACTCAAGCGCGGAGCGGATCCACGGAGATGCGCAAGCGTCCCGGCGGCCGCGGCGTGGTTGCGATCGCGTCGCAGAGCACACGGTGGTCCACGCCGCGCAACAGCCACCTACCGGCCGCCGGCCCGAGCACATCGAGGCCTTCGACGACGGGGAGGGCGGCGACGAACGCGGCGGCCGACTGGCCCGACACCGTCGCCACCGCGCTCTCCGGCGGGAAGCGCAACGCGGCGCGCCGGGCCGACTCGACGACGGCGAGGCGCGACGGGTCGGCATGGACGGCCGCATCGATGACCTCGTGGCCGGGCAGCCGCGTCTGGACCATCACCCGGCCGCCGTCGCCCCGGCCCCCGACGATGCGTGCCGCCCGGACCAGCAGCCCGAGCGCGCTCTCGGCGGCGCGGTAGCGCGGCGCGAGCAGCTCCTGGTCGAAGTCGAGAAAGGCCACCGCCCGGGCGCCTGCAACCCGGTGGAGCACGGCCTCGGTGCCGACCAGAATGGGCGCGGCGCGCGACGGCGGTCCGGCGACGGTGTCGGCGGTGACCTCGACCACGCTGCGGCCGGCCAGCAGCTCCAGTTCCTCGCGCGCCCGGCTGACGCCCACTCGAAGTGTCGCCATGCGGGTCCCGCCGCAGGAGAGGCACACCGCCGGCCGGGCCGTGCCGCACCGGCGACACGAAAGACCCTCGGGCCCGTCGGCCACCGCCGCGCCGCACGCCTCGCAGCGGGCCAGCTCCCGGCATGCCGCGCAGGCCAGGAGCCGGGCGCGGCCCTTGCGGTTGAGCACGCAGACCAGGCGGGCGCCGGGCTGCGCTTCGCGCGCCAGGGCGACCAGGCGGGAGGAGTAGAGGCCCGACCCGGGCGGCTCGCTCCGCCGGTCCACGACCTCCACCATCGGCCAGCCGGCGCGCTCCTCGGTCCGCGACGGCGTCAGCAGGACGCCGGCGCCCAGCGCCTCCATCGATGGAGCGGCCGAGGTCAGGACGCACGGCACAGCGGCCCGGCGGGCCCTCTCGATGGCGACGTCGCGGGCGTTCCAGGTCGGCGCCCGCTCGTCCTGGTACGCCTCGTCCCCCTCGTCGACCACGAGCACGGCGCCGAGCGCCGGACGGGGCGCCCACGCCGCCGCCCTTGCGCCGATGGCCAGCGACCCTCCGGCGGCGGCGACGGCCCAGTCGCCCGGAACCACTGCCACCCGGCCTCCCTCGTGGCGGACCCGCGCGGCAAGAAGGTTCGCGCCGGCCACCGAGGGCATCAGCACCAGCGCATCGCCACAGGCCGCGGCGGCGAGCACGAGGGGCAGGACGTCGGCCGGTGGCGGGAGCCGCACGACGGTGACGCCGCCCGCACGGGCGAACGCCCTGGTGAGATCCGGCGGCAACGCGGGAGCGTGCGATGGTTCGGGTCGGGGTGCAGGCGGGAGGGCGCGTACCGACCGCGGGGGCGACGCCGTCCCCAACAGCTGCGCCGGACGGCCGGCCCACCGCCACGCCGCCCATCGGGCCAGGGCGACCAGGTCCGCCGGAGGCCCCCAACCGGTCACCTTGGCCAGTGGCTGCAACAGGCGGTCAGTGGCGGCGTGGTCGGACAGGGCCACCACCCATCCGCCGATGCGCCGGCCCTGCAGTGCGACGCGCACCATCGTCCCGACTCTCACCTCGCCGGCGAGGTGGTCGGGGATGAGGTAGTCGAAAACCTTGTCGAGCGGGAGGTCGGGGAGGACTCTCGCGATCGCGGACCGGGGAGCTACGACAGGTCGAGGGCCCGCTTCACGTCGTCCAGGCGAGAGAGGCGTTCCCACGTGAACTCCTTCTCGGACCGGCCGAAGTGGCCGTAGGCCGCCGTGCGCCGGTAGATCGGCTTGCGCAGGTCGAGGTCGCGGATGATGGCCGCCGGCCGCAGGTCAAAGACCTCGTCGGCCATCTTGGCGATGCGGTCCGGGTCGACCGTCTCGGTGCCGAAGGTCTCCACCATGATCGACACGGGACGGGCGACGCCGATGGCGTAGGCGACCTGGATCTCACAGCGGCGGGCGGCGCCGGCGGCCACGACGTGCTTGGCCACCCAGCGGGCCGCGTAGGCCGCGGACCGGTCGACCTTGGACGGGTCCTTGCCCGAGAACGCGCCGCCGCCGTGGCGGGCGGCGCCGCCGTAGGTGTCGACGATGATCTTGCGACCGGTGAGTCCGGTGTCGGCATGGGGTCCGCCCAGCTCGAAGCTGCCGGTGGGGTTGGCGAACAGCTCGTAGTTGTCCTCGGCGAACTGGGCCGGAAGCAGGGGGTGGATGACGTGCTCGCGCAGGTCGGGCTTGAGCAGGGTCTCGGTGTCCAGGCCGGGCTGGTGCTGGCTGGAGATGAGGACGGTCCGCAGCTTGACCGGCCGGCCGTCCTCGTAGTCGACGGTGACCTGGGTCTTGCCGTCGGGGCGCAGGTAGGGCATGACGCCCGCCTTGCGCACCTCGGCCAGCCGCTGGGCCAGGCGGTGGGCCAGCCAGATGGGCATGGGCATGAGGTCGTCGGTCTCGTCGCAGGCGTAGCCGAACATCATTCCCTGGTCGCCGGCGCCCTGGGCGTTTATGTCGTCCTCGCCGCTCTTGCCCGTGCGTACCTCGAAGGCCGTGGTCACGCCCTGGCTGATGTCGGGCGACTGCTCGTCGATGGCGGTGATGACCCCGCAGGTGTGGCCGTCGAAGCCGTAGGACTCCCGGTCGTAGCCGATGTCGCACACCGTCCTGCGCACGATCTTGGGGATGTCGACGTAGGCCTTGGTGGTGATCTCGCCGGCCACGACGACCAGCCCGGTGGTGAGGAGGCTCTCGCACGCCACCCGGCCCATGGGATCCTCGGTGAGGATGGCGTCCAGGATGGCGTCGGAGACCTGGTCGGCCATCTTGTCCGGATGGCCCTCGGTGACCGACTCCGATGTGAAGGTGTACTTCGTGCTCATGGGGCCCCCCCTGTGTTGGACGGAGAATCGGTATTCGCCGGAGAATCTGCGCGGCTTGAAGGATCTGTGTCGACCGGCAATCCTTGCCCAGAAAGCATGCCGGCCACCACATCGACCACCACGGAGGCCACCGCACGCTTGCCGGTGAGGGGTAGGTCGACCCATGTACCGTCGGCGTCGAGCAGTGAGACCCGGTTCGTGTCGTGCCCGAACCCGGCGCCGGGAAGGGTCACGTCGTTGGCCACCACGAGGTCGAGGTGCTTGCGACGCAACTTGTCGGCGGCCCGCGCCCGCAGGTCGTCGCCGGCCTGCGCCGCGAAGCCGACGAGCACCTGACCGGGCCGCTTGCGCCGGCCCAACTCGGCCAGGATGTCCGGGGTCGGCTCCAGGACCAGGTCGGGCAGACCCTCGGCCTTGTCCAGCTTGGCGTCCGCCACGACCTTGGGCCGAAAGTCGGCCACCGCGGCGGCCATGAGCACCACGTCGGCTGTCGCGGCGTGGGCGAGGGTCGCCGCCTCCATCTCCGCTGCGGTGTCCACCCGCACCACCAGGGGTCCGGCCGGGCCGGCGCGTCCGGAGGCGGTGACCAGCACGACCGACGCGCCCCGGGACAGCGCCTCGGCGGCCAGCGCCTCCCCCTGCTTGCCCGAGGAGCGGTTGCCGATGAACCGGACAGGGTCGATCGGTTCCCGCGTCCCTCCCGAGGTGACGAGGACGCGACGGCCGGCGAGGTCCTGGGCCGACAGTGCCCGTTCCAGCGCAGCCATGATGTCGGCGGGGTCGGCCAGCCGGCCGGCGCCGTCGTCGCCGCCTGCCAGGCGCCCCATCGCCGGCTCGACGACGGCCACCCCCCGGGAGCGCAGGAGGGCGACGTTGTCGACCGTCGCCGGGTGCTCCCACATCTCGGTGTGCATGGCCGGGCAGAGGACCACCGGCGCCCGCGTGGCCAGCAGCGTGGCGGTCAGGAGGTCGTCGGCGATGCCCGCCGCGTACTTGGCCAGCAGCGTGGCCGTGGCCGGTGCCACGAGCACCACGGCGGCCGAGCGTCCGAGCGCCGTGTGGGGGATGGCGGCGGCGTCGACCCACAGCGAGTCGTGCACGGGCTCGGAGGCCAGGGCCGACAGCGTCACGGCCCCCAGGAACCGCGTCGCGTCGGCGGTCATCACCGGCGACACGTACGCCCCGGCGTCGACGAGTCGCCGGCAGATCTCGACCGCCTTGTAGGCGGCGATGCTGCCGCACACGCCCAGCACAACGTGCTTCGAGGTGAACCGGCCTCCGGCCACCCGGCCTTCGGTCACTTCGAGGCTTCGTCGGCCTCTTCGGTGCGGACGAACGTGATCTTGTTGGCGGCGATCTCCTCCAGGGCGATCGACAGTGGCTTGCGGGACACCGATGCGACCTGGGGCGGGACGATGGAGCCCAGTCCCTCGCCGAGCTGGCTGAAGTAGGCGTTGATCTGCCGGCCCCGCTTGGCGGCCAGGCTGACCAGGCTGAACTTGGAGTCGACCTTGTCGAGCAGGCTCTCGATGGCCGGGTAGATCATGGTGGCGCGTTCCGACATCAGGTGTCTCCAGTCGTGTGCTCCCGGGGCCCGGGGCGGCGTCCCCGTCGCGAGCGACAGGCCTCCAGGATAGCAGCGACCTCCTCGACGGCCTGGTCCAGGTCGTCGTTCACCACCACGCGATCGGCGAGGGCCCGTCCCGCGACCTCCTCGTCGGAGGCGGCGGCCAGGCGGCGGGCGATCACGTCCTCACCGTCGCCCCGGCCGCGCAGGCGCTCCTCCTGGGCGGCCCGGGACGGGGCTTCGACGAAGACGACCACCGCCTCCGGGTGACGGGCGCGTACCTGGGCGGCGCCCTGCACGTCGATCTCCAGGAGCACGTCCTCCCCCGGGGCCGGGTCCGGCCAGGGCGTGCCGTACCGGTGCCCGAACACCTCGGCCCACTCCAGGAACCCGCCGGCGGCGAGGTGGGTGTCGAAGGACTCCCGGTCGACGAACACGTACGCGTCCTCGGCCTCGCCCGGGCGGCGCCGGCGTGTGGTCCAGGACCGGCTCAACCACAGGCCCGGCGTCCGGCGGCGGAGGGCGGCGGCGATCGAGCCCTTGCCCACGCCGGACGGCCCGGCGATCACGAAGACCAGGGGGGACTCCGGCCGGGTGCCCAGGAGCGGTGCCGGCTCAGGAATCGGGCGGGAAGGCCTTCAGCAGGGACTCGCGCTGCTTGTCCCCCAGGCCCCGGACGCGGCGGGCCTCGCTGATGCCGATCTGCTCCATCATCCGCCGGGCCCGGACCTTGCCGACGCCGGGCAGCGACTCGAGGACGGTGACCACCTTCATCTTGCCCACCACCTCGTCGCGCTCGGCCTGGTCGAGCAGCTCCTTGAGCGTGGTCGAGCCCATCTTGAGCTTCTCTTTCAGCTCGGCTCGCTGGCGGCGGGCTGCAGCGGCCTTGGCGAGCGCAGCCTGGCGCTCGTCGGGCGTCAGCGCAGGGGGCAGCGGCATGGCGCGCACCCTAGCGCACGCCTCCCCGCGCTGGTCGAGCCGCCAGGGAGGCGAATCAGCCGTCGGGCGACAGCGACGCGACCAGGGCCTCGGCCGCGGCCTGGGGGTCGTCGGCGCCGGTGACCGTCCGCCCGATGACGAGCAGGTCGGCGCCGATGTCGAGGGCCTGGCGGGGGGTGGCCGGTCGGGCCTGGTCGTGGGTGTCGGTCACTCCGCTCGTCGGGCCGGTCGGATCCCCGGCCGCCATGCGGATGCCGGGCACGACGGTCAGCAGCCGGGGCGCCAGCTGCTTCGCCTCGTGGACGTCGGCGGCGGCGACGACCAGACCGTCACAGCCGGCCTCCACGGCAGCGGCGACCCGGTGGCCGAGGATGTGCTCGGGCGCGTCGCCGTCGCTGGTGAGGATGGTCACGGCCAGGGCGTTCGGGCGCGGCAGGCCCGCCGCCTCCGCCCCCTCACGCAGGCCCTCCACGCCGGCCCGCAGCATCACCGGGCCGGAGCGGGCGTGAAGCGTGAGGTAGCTGGCACCGAGGGCACCGATGACGCGCCCCGCACGGCGCACGGTCGTGGGGATGTCGTGGAGCTTCAGGTCGAGGAAGACGTCGTAGCCCAGCGCGGCCACCGCGCTCACCGCGTCGGGGCCCGAGGCGCTGAACAGCTCCAGGCCCACCTTGGCGGTGGCGAACCACGGCTGGAGCTGACGGGCCAGCCGGAGGGCCACCACCAGGTCGTCGACGTCGAGGGCCAGGACCAGCCTGTCACGTGTCTGCACGGGCCCTCCCTACCAGATCGGCGACCCGGGCGACGCCGTGACGCCTGCACCAGCGATCGAGACCGGCCAGCACGGTGGCCGCCGCCCGCGGGTCGGCGAAGGTGGCGGTGCCCACCTGCACGGCCGACGCTCCGGCCAGGAGCAGCTCGACCGCGTGCTCGCCGGCGGCCACGCCACCCACCCCGACGACGGCGGCGGACGGGAAGGCGCCGCAGACGTCATGGACGGCGCGGACGGCGACGGGGCGTATGGCCGGGCCCGACAGGCCCCCGCCGCCGGCGCCGAGACGGGGCCGGCGGGTCTCCGGGTCGATGGCCAGGCCCATGACCGTGTTGACGAGGGTGAGGGCGTCCGCACCGGCGTCGAGGGCGGCGCCGGCGATCTCCACCAGGTCGGTCACGTTGGGGCTGAGCTTGGCCCAGCGCGGGCGGCCGCAGCCGGCGGTGGCTTCGACGGCCCGGGCGGTCAGGTCGGGCGAGTGGGCGAACATCGCTCGCCGGCCCTGAGCTCCCCCGTGGAGGTTCGGGCAGCTCAGGTTGACCTCGACGGCCACCACTCCGGGTGGGGCGGCGGCCAGCGCGGTCGCCGCCTTCTCGTAGGCCTCAACGGTGAAACCCCAGATGCTGGCCACCACCGTGGCGCCCGTGGCCAGCAGTGCAGGCAACTGGTCCTCCAGCCACGCCTCGACGCCCGGGTTCTGCAGGCCGACGCTGTTCAGCATGCCGGCGTCGACCTCGGTGACTCTCGGCGCCGGGTTCCCCGCCCACGGCTCCGCCGACAGTGACTTGACCACCACCGCGCCCAGCGCCGACAGGTCGAGGTACGGGGCCAGCTCGGCGCCGTGGCCGGCGGTGCCCGACGCGGTCATCACCGGATTGGCCAGGCGAACCGATCCCACCGTCGTGGCCAGGTCTACAGGTCGAGCCGTTGCTGGCCCTCCTCGTGGTACTCCTGCAGCGACCGCACCGAGAGCCCGTGGCGAGCCCAGTCGGCGATGCCCCCGGCGGCGGCCAGGGCGGCGGCGGCGGTCGTCAGGCACGGCACGCCGGCCACGTTGGCCGCCCGTCGGATGTACGCCCCGTCGGCCCGCGGGCCCCGTCCCCGAGGCGTGTTGACGACCAGGTCGATCGTCCCGTCGGTGATGAGGTCGACCGCCGACCTCGCCGGTCGCCCCCTCCCCTGGCCCCCGCTCCCCGGGCCGCTCGGGCCCTGGCCCATCTTGGCGACCACCTCGCCGACCGGCACCCCATGCTCCTCCAGGTACCGCGCCGTGCCGTCGGTGGCGGCGAGGGAGAAGCCCAGCTCTACGAAGCGCCGCGCCGCCACCAGGCCGCCGGGCTTGTCGCGGTCGGCGAGGGACAGGAAAACAGTGCCCCGCTCCGGCAGGCGGTCGCCGGCCGCCGTCTGGCTCTTGGCGAAGGCCAGGCCGAACGTCGCCCCGATGCCCATGACCTCCCCTGTGGCCCGCATCTCCGGACCCAGGAGCGTGTCGACGTCGGGGAAGCGGTTGAACGGCAGCACGGCCTCCTTCACCGACACGTGGGCGCCGGGCGCCGGCGGCCGCAGAACCCCCTCGGTCCTCAGCTCCTCCAGGGTGGCGCCGACCATGACGCGGGCGGCGACCTTGGCCAGCGGGACCCCGGTGGCCTTGGCCACGAACGGCACGGTCCGGCTGGCCCGCGGATTGGCCTCGATGACAGAGACCCGCTCGCCCTGTACGGCGTACTGGACGTTGAGCAGGCCGATGACGCCCAGGGCGTCGGCGATGGCCCGGGTGTGGCCCTCGATGGTCCTGACGACCTCGGCCGTCAGCGTGGGCGGCGGGATGACGCACGCGCTGTCTCCCGAGTGCACGCCCGCCTCCTCGACGTGCTCCATGATCCCGCCGATCAGCACCTCACCGGTGACGTCGCGCACGGCGTCCACGTCGACCTCGGTGGCGTCCTCCAGGAATCGGTCGATCAACACCGGACGTTCCGCCGACAGACCTCCTTCTCTCCCCAGCGACCCGAAGCCGGCCAGCTCGGCCATGGCCCGGCCCAGGCCCTCGTCGTCGTAGACGATCTCCATGGCCCGCCCGCCCAGGACATAGGAGGGCCGGACCAGTGCCGGGTACCCGACCTCGGCGGTGATGCCGAGCGCGGTCTCGATGTCGGCGGCGGTGCCGCCCGCCGGCTGCGGGATGGCGAGGCGGGCGCACAGGGCGTTCCAGCGCTTGCGGTCCTCGGCCTCGTCGATGGCGGCGGGCGGTGTGCCCAGCACCAGGTGCGCAGGGATACGCCCGGCCAGTTTCAGCGGGGTCTGGCCACCCAGGGCGACGATCACCCCGACCAGGTGCTCCTGCTCCACGTCGAGGACGTTCATCACGTCCTCGTAGGTGAGCGGCTCGAAGTAGAGCCGGTCGCTGGTGTCGTAGTCGGTCGAGACGGTCTCCGGATTGCAGTTCACCATGACGGTGTCGAAGCCGGCATCGCGGAGGGCGAAGCTGGCATGGACGCAGCAGTAGTCGAACTCGATGCCCTGGCCGATGCGGTTCGGACCGGATCCCAGGATCACCACGGTCCGGCGCTGACCGCCGCCGGCTTCGTCCTCGTCCTCGTAGGTGGAGTAGTGGTACGGCGTGGTGGCCTCGAACTCGGCGCCGCAGGTGTCGACGGTCTTGAACGTCGGCCGGACGCCGGCGGCCAGCCGCGCCTCCCGGACCACCTCCTCGGCGACCCCCCAGAGCCACGCGAGCTGAGCGTCGGCGAACCCGAGGCGCTTGGCCCGGCGCCAGTCGCGCCGGGTCATGGCGTCGAAGCCGATGGCGCCAAGGGTCGCCCGCTCGTCGGTGATGAGGGCGATCTGGTCCAGGAACCACGGGTCGACACCGGTGGCCTGGTGCAGGCGTTCGACGGTGAGCCCCCGCCGCAGCGCGGCCTCCAGCTGGAACGGGCGATCCGGGGTGGCGACCGATGCGCGGCGGACGAGGTCGTCGTCGCCGATGTCGCCGAAAGCCGCCTCGCCCGGGTCGCAGTTGAGGCCCCACCGGCCGTGCTCCAGTGAGCGCAGCCCCTTCTGCAGCGACTCGGGGAACGTCCGGCCGATGGCCATGGCCTCGCCGACCGACTGCATGCGGGTGCCCAGGACGCCAGAGGTGCCGGGGAACTTCTCGAACGCCCACCGCGGGATCTTGGTGACCACGTAGTCGATCGTGGGCTCGAAGCTCGCCGGGGTCATCCGGGTGATGTCGTTCGGGATCTCGTCGAGGGTGTAGCCCACGGCCAGCCGGGCGGCGATCTTGGCGATGGGGAAGCCGGTGGCCTTCGACGCCAGCGCGCTCGACCGCGACACCCGGGGGTTCATCTCGATGACGACCATCTCGCCCGTCTCCGGGTTCACCGCGAACTGGATGTTGGAGCCGCCCGTGTCCACGCCGATGCGACGGATGCAGGCGAAGGCGGCGTCACGCATGCGCTGGTACTCGACGTCGGACAGGGTCTGGGCGGGGGCGACGGTGATGGAGTCACCGGTGTGGACGCCCATCGGGTCGAGGTTTTCGATCGAGCAGACGACCACGCAGTTGTCGGCGTGGTCCCGCATGACCTCCAGCTCGTACTCCTTCCACCCCGCGATCGACTTCTCGATCAGAATCTCGGAGATGGGGCTGGCAGCCAGGCCGGTGGCGGCCAGCCGTAGCAGCTCCTCGCCGTCGGCTGCGATCCCCGTTCCCCCGCCGCCCATGATGAACGAGGGCCGCACGATCACGGGGTAGCCGACGTCGTCGCCCACCTTCACCGCCTCGTCGAGGTGGTAGGCGAACCCCGATGCCGGCACGGCCAGGCCGATCTCGGTCATCGCCGCCTTGAAGCGCTCGCGGTTCTCGGCGGTGTGGATGGCCTCGACCGAGGCCCCGATCAGCTCGACGCCATACTGCTCGAGCACGCCCTTCTCGGACAGGGCGATGGCCAGGTTCAGGGCCGTCTGCCCGCCGAGGGTGGGCAGGAGGGCGTCGGGACGCTCCTTCTCGATGATGGCGGCGACCACGTCGACGTCGAGGGGCTCGACGTAGGTCCGGTCGGCGAACTCCGGGTCGGTCATGATCGTCGCCGGGTTGGAGTTGACCAGGATCACCCGGTAGCCCTCGGCCCGCAGCACCCGGCACGCCTGGGTGCCCGAATAGTCGAACTCCGACGCCTGCCCGATCACGATCGGTCCGGAGCCGATCAGCAGGATCGAATGGATGTCGTCGCGCTTGGGCATCAGTAGGTGTCCGTCGGCTCGGGCACTAGTACAGGCCCCCGCCGGACCTGTGGGCGCGCATCAGTTCCTCGAACTCCTTGAACAGGTAGCGGGCGTCGTGGGGGCCGGGCCCGGCCTCGGGGTGGTACTGCACGCTGAAGGCCGGCAGCTCGCGGCATCGGATGCCCTCGACGACGCCGTCGTTGAGGTTGACGTGGGTCACGTCGGCATCGGCCATCGAATCGAGCTTCACCGCGTAGTTGTGGTTCTGGCTGGTGATCTCCACCGCACCGTCGCGCTGGCGCTGCACCGGGTGGTTGCCCCCGTGGTGGCCGAAGGGCAGCTTGTAGGTCTCGCCCCCCAGCGCCGTGGCCAGCAGCTGGTGGCCGAGGCAGATCCCGAAGATCGGCACCTGTCCGAGCATGGTGCCGATGTGGCCGACGGCGTAACCGACCGCACCAGGGTCGCCCGGGCCGTTCGAGAGAAAGACGCCGTCCGGCGGGTTGAAGAGCAGCTCGTGGGCGGGCGTGTCAGCGGGCACCACCTCGACGGTGGCGATCTCTCCCAGCAGGCGCAGGATGCTCCGCTTGATCCCATAGTCGAACGCCACTACTCGGAGCGGACCGTCGCCAACCGTGTAGCGAGCGGGCGTCGTGACGCCCGACACCAGGTCGATCCCCTCAGTGCCCCCCTCGGCGGCGGCCGCCTCCTTGAGCGTCTTCTCGTCGGCCGTACCGAACGCGCACGGCATCGACCCTGCGTCGCGGATGTGACGGGTGAGGCGGCGGGTGTCGATGCCGGTGATCCCGGGCACACCGTGTGACGCCAG
>JALYYN010000456.1 GCA_030946525.1 Actinomycetota bacterium
CGACAACGCCGAGGACCTCATCAAGAACCTGGCCACCGTGGCCAACAAGGTGCGCCAAGCCGGGATCACCACCGAGATCATGGAAGTGGTCGGGGGCGCCGAAGCCCTCCGCCAGTAACCCGTAGAAGTCAGGAGCACACAATGAGCGAGCAGACGACCACACCTTCAGAGGCACCGCAGCCCCAGGCCGCGCCGGCGGAACCGGCTGCTCCCGTGCACAAGGACGGGCGGGTGCTCGCGATTGCGGGTCCTGTCGTCGACGTCGAGTTCCCCCAGGACAGCATCCCCGAGATCGGCACCGCCCTGACCATGACGGTCGACCTCGAGGGTACGAGCGTCGAGATCGTCTCGGAGGTCGCCCAGCACATCGGCCACAGCCGGGTGCGGGCCATCTGCATGAAGCCCACCGACGGCCTGCGGCGTGGCACCGCCGTGCGCAACACGGGCCACGGAATCACCGTCCCGGTCGGGCCGGGAGTGCTCGGTCACGTTTTCAATGTCATCGGTGAGCCACTCGACACCGAGGGCAAGCCGGTCGAGGAGGGCATCGTCGGCCGCTGGGACATCCACCGCGACCCACCGCCGTTCTCCGAGCTCGAGCCCCGGTCGGAGATGTTCGAGACCGGCATCAAGGTCATCGACCTGCTGGCCCCATACGTGAAGGGCGGCAAGATCGGCCTCTTCGGTGGCGCCGGCGTGGGCAAGACCGTCGTCATCCTCGAGCTGATCAACCGGGTCGCGACCCAGCACGGCGGCGTGTCTGTCTTCGCCGGCGTGGGGGAGCGCACCCGCGAGGGCAACGACCTCTGGCTGGAGATGCAGGAGTCGGGCGTCATGGACAAGGCCGCCCTCGTGTTCGGCCAGATGGACGAGCCGCCGGGGGTCCGGTTGCGGGTGGCGCTCTCCGCGTTGACCATGGCCGAGTACTTCCGTGACGAGCAGGGCCAGGACGTGCTGCTCTTCGTCGACAACATCTTCCGCTTCGTCCAGGCCGGATCGGAGGTCTCCACCCTCCTCGGCCGGATGCCATCGGCGGTGGGCTACCAGCCCACTCTGGCCGACGAGATGGGCGAGCTGCAGGAGCGCATCACCTCCACCAAGGGCCGATCCATCACCTCCGTGCAGGCGGTGTACGTGCCGGCCGACGACTACACCGACCCGGCTCCCTTCACCACCTTCACCCACCTCGACGCCACGACCAACCTGTCCCGCGACGTGTTCGCCAAGGGCATTTTCCCCGCCGTGGACCCGCTGGCGTCGACGAGCTCCATCCTGCAGGCCGACGTGGTCGGCGACCGGCACTACGCCTGCTCGCTTCGCGTGGTGCAGATCCTGCAGCGCTACAAGGAGCTCCAGGACATCATCGCCATCCTCGGCGTCGACGAGCTCTCCGAGGACGACAAGCTCGTCGTCGGCCGGGCCCGCAAGGTGGAGAAGTTCCTGTCGCAGCCGTTCTACGTGGGCGAGCAGTTCACCGGCGTCAAGGGCGTGAACGTCACCATCGAGGAGACCATCGACTCCTTCGAGCAGCTCACCAACGGCGACCTCGACGACCTCCCCGAGCAGGCGTTCTTCAACGTCGGCGGGGTGGACAGCGTGCGGGAGAAGGCCAAGAGCCTGTCGAAGGAAGAGGCTGCGGCCTAGATGTCGGCATGACGCTGCACGTCGAGCTGGTGTCGCCGGAGCGGATCCTGTACTCGGGCGACGCCGACATGGTGGTGTGCCGGACGGTGGGGGGCGGCGAGGTCGCCTTCCTCACCGGCCACGCCCCGTTCCTGGGCGCGCTGGAGACGGGCCTGGTCCGGGTCAAGACCTCGGGCGGGGAGGAGATCGCTGCCGTCCACGGCGGCTTCGTCGAGGTCCGTGACGACCGGGTGATCATCCTGTCCGACGTGGCCGAGCTGGCCGCCGACGTCGACACGTCCCGCGCCCAGCGGGCCAAGGACGCCGCCACCGGCGACGACGAGGACGCTGTCGCCGCCCGGGCCCGCGCCGACGCCCGCCTGAACGCCGCCAACCGCGCCGGCTGACGTCGTCCCTGCCGCCCGCCCGGCCGCCGGTTCCGTTCTTTGTGACTTCGTCTACATTTTAGGTACACAAAGTCACACAGAACACACTGTCATACCCCTATGGTTGGCTGGACGACATGAAAGTGGTCGATACTGAACTGCTCCGGCGTGCCGCAGGCCAGCACGCTGTCGTGCTGCGCCGCCAGGCGATGGACCTGGGCATGACCTCCCGTCAGGTCCAGACTCGCATCGGTGCCGGGCTGATCGTCCCCGTCCATCGCGGCGTCTACCGGATGGCCGGCTCAGTGGTTTCCCCCGAACAGGATCTGCGGGCCGCCTGCCTCGCGGCCGGCCGGGGGGCGGTCGCCTCCCACCGGGGGGCGGCGTGGCTGTGGAGCCTGCGTGGCTTCGACAACCCGGCACGGGAGATCACCGTCAGGGGCGGGCAACCCTCCCTGCCCGGGATCGTCGTCCATCGCAGCAGCTCACTCGGCCCGGTCGACGTCAGCCGCACCCGCTGTGTGCCGGTCACCACGCCGGCCCGCACGATCTTCGACCTCGGAGCGGTGGTCGAGGTGGAGGCGGTCGAGTGCGCCATGGAAGACGCCCTCCTGCGGAGGTTGGTCACCTTCGAAGTCCTGTCGGCCGCGGTCCGCCGCCTCGGGGGCCGCGGCCGCCCCGGCTCATCGGTCGTGCGCCGCCTGCTGGCGGAGCGCGATCCGGCGGCCGCGCCCACGGAGAGCGTGCTCGAGGACGACCTTCTGCGCGTGCTGCGGCGAGCGGGACTGCCGGAGCCCGTCCGGCAGCACCGGGTCGGCGGTGTGCGCCTCGATTTCGCCTACCCCACGGTCAGG
>JALYYN010000470.1 GCA_030946525.1 Actinomycetota bacterium
ATGCCCGGCCGAGCGAGGCCAGCACGTACCCGCCGGCGATGATGGCCATCGCCAGGAGGAGCAGCCCGAGTTCTGAGCGTCGAGGGTTGGCGGGAGCGGTCGCAGGGGCAACGTAGCCCACGTCAGACCTAGATCCGCGAGTTAGCCGAGCCCGCCCGAGGACCATCCGTCGACGGGGGCCTTTCGTATCAAGAGAATCTGTGATACCACCGATTCGTCCTGAACGAACGGCACCTGTCGGGTGATGACGCTAGCGAAGCGGAGACCGACGATCACGGTTGGTCGAGAGGACCCGACGCTGACTCCCGCGGCAGGCCTGGTGCTGGGTGGCCGAGTCGACCGCATCCTGAGTGTGGCCGCCACCATCGACGCCAGCGTGGGCTCCATCAAGGCCCGTCGCCAGGGACTGTCCGCGGGCGAGCTGGTGCTGTCGGTGGTGAGACCATGTTGGCCGGCGACTTCATGAGCGACCTGGACAACCAGGCCCGGGCCCGACAACGCGGGAGGTGCCCTGGGCGCCGTCGCCGACGCACCGACGTCGACGACCTTCATTGCCCTGGCCCGACGCTTCGACGACGTGGCCGTCGGCGACCTGGGCTGCGCCGTGGGCGTGCTCGTGCGCCGGGCGTTCGCGGCATTGGCCGAGGCCCGCCGGGCAGCACTGATGGCCCAGCGCCCCACGATCGAATTCGACCCCACCAACATCGAGGTCTACGGGTCCAAGAAGAGGGGCGTGGCCTCCAACTACGCCGGCCAGCGGGCGGGGCGGGCGCATCCGGTGGTGTGGGCCGAGGCCGGTGTGGTGCTCACCGCCGAGCTGACCTCGGGACGTGACGACCCCCGGCCCCAAGCCCCGTCGCTCATCGCCCCGGGCCACCGCCGCCCTGCCCGAGGGCCTCAGCCCTCCCCCGGGTCCGTGCCGACGCCGGCTTGATCGATCGGGCCGTGCCTTGTCCCAGATCGGACCAGGCGTTGCCGGCGTAACCTCCGTGAAATCGGGTACCCGAGGCGGGAGTCGAGTGGCGATGCAGAGCGACCATAAGGGTGGGCCGACCCATCCCCGGGGGCAGCTACCCCTGAACACGCGGCGGGCGTTGCCCTTGGTTGCGTCGATTATCCACGTCTTCCGGCGAGGACCTCGCGTCTCGGGCCGCTGGTGTCCGTGGCCACGCCAGGCCGGGGCACTCAAGGGCCGGTGCGTGCCGATCATCGGCGTCGTGGGGTGGATTGCCGTGCTGGCGATACCGCTGGCAGCGCTGTTGGGCGTGGTGAGGGCGATGGCGGCCAGCGCCTCGTGCTCTCGCCCGCCGCCGTTCAAAGAGAGCCTCGACCGGGCTCAACTCGTGTTAGTGGGAACGGCGGTGGAGGTCAGCAATTTTGGCCGCTGGGCCACCTTCTCCGTGTCGGACATCTGGAAGGGAGAAGTGAACGGCGATCGGATCAGGGTCCGTGGTGGTCAATCGGGAGGTGGGGCCTCGTCGGCCGACCGGACCTACGTGCTCGGCACCACCTACCTCGTCTTCGCCATGGCAGCAGTCGAGTACCCGCCCTATTACGGAGAGGGCCCCAGCTGGACGGACAATGCGTGTTCGTTCACCCAGCCCTACAGCGCAAGTCTGGTCGGGTTCAGGCCAGGTACGGCTCACTTGGTGGGTTCACTACCACCGTCCCAGCCATCTCCGACGGAAGCGCCGCCGGCGAGGGTGGGTCGGTCGGCCACCTCGACGACCGGAGGCAGCGGAAGCCGGGGCTGGGCATGGGCGGTAGTGGCAGTGATCGTCTGTACCCTCGGAGCTGCTGCCCTGCTGATCCGCCGCCGACACCGGCGCGTGATGTCTGACCATGAGGAGGGCGACAGCCTCGAGTTTCGCGGGAACGGATAGGTGTTCGATTCCTTGGTCGAGCGACCCCCGGCGAGGCGATCCGCCAGATCCTCTCCCGGCGCACCAGGGCCACCGGCCGTGGCCCCATGTTGCCCCATGACCTGCGCCGGACCGACGCCGGTGACCTTCTCGACGCCGGCGCCGACCTGCCCGCCGTTCAGCAGTTGATGGGCCACGCCTCCCCGTCGACGACGTCGCGCTACGACCGTCAGGGTGATCGTGTCCGCCGGTCCGCGGCCGAGCGCCTCAGTCTGGATGCTGGTGTGCCCACCGATGACGGAAGCGGGGGCGATACGCCTCCGGAGTGGGACCGCGACTGACCGCCCCTTCGCGTTATCGCTCGGTTCGGGCTTGCACGACAGTGAGCAGGATCCGGCGTTACTGCTCGGGTGGACTCGGAGCCTCAGAGCCGTCGGGACTGCATCGGGTGGGCTAACGCGGCGATGTCGCAGCGGGGCATACCGTGCCATGCCGCCGGAGTGGGTTTTGGCGGTGGGCCGGTCCAAGACGTATAGGAGTAGGTGGAGTTCATTCCCGCCCCCGAGGCAGCAGCCTTGAGCCACCCGGCCCCGTAGTAGGTGAACCGCTGGGCTCCGAGGTTGTTTCCGCCGGTTACAGTTCGATCTGGCTCAATCGGTGACGCGCTGTGTCGGCGGTAAGCACCACGGGCGGTGCGTGGCCAGATGGAGGATTGACATGTCTCACGGGTTGTCCGTTCGCAGGCTCGTGCCGTTGCTGGCGATCCTGCTGGCGCCGCTGTCTCTGGCTGGGCCGGCCGCGGCCGCGACGGTGCCGACCGTCAAGGTCGCCGCCGCGGCGACGTCCGCGCCCCGCGCCTATGTCGCCGACTCCAACAACAACAACGTCGACGTCATCGACACGGGCACCAACACCGTCATCGCCACCATCCCTGTCGGGAACTCTCCGGGTGGCGTCGCCGCCACCCCCGACGGTGCCACCGTGTACGTGACCAACTTCTTCGACGACACGGTGTCGGTCATCGACGCCGCCACCGACACGGTCACCGCCACCATTCCCGTCGGGTCCATACCGACCGCGGTGGCCGTCGCCCCCGACGGCCAGCACGCCTACGTCGCCAACCAGGGCGACAGCACGGTGTCGGTCATCGACACCGCCGCCAACGCCGTCACCGCCACCGTCGCCGTCGGCAACTCACCCGTCGCGGTGGCCGTCACCCCCGACAGTAATCACGCCTACGTGG
>JALYYN010000495.1 GCA_030946525.1 Actinomycetota bacterium
AGCACGGCGTCGGCCTCGTCGGCGCCCAGCTCGAGACCGAGGGCCTCGGCGTAGCGCTCTGGGTAGGTTGCGCTCATGCCCATCACCGTCCGGCGTCGGGTGACCAGAATCAGTGACGGTAGCCGCGACGTCACCTTCGATTCACTCGCGGCCGAGGAGCCGCTGGAGATACGGGTCGGCGGCCGGTCGCTGGCCGTCACCATGCGCACGCCCGGCAACGACTACGAGCTGGCGGCGGGCTTCCTGGTCACCGAGGGGCTGGTGGCCGGCGGGTCGGATATCGCCCACATCAGCTACTGCCCGGGCGAGGAGGCGCAGGAGTTCAACGTGCTCGACGTCACCCTGGCCCCGGGTGTGCCGGCGCCCCCGGCCGCGGCGGCCCGGCCCTTCGTGTCCACCTCGTCCTGCGGGCTGTGCGGCAAGGCGGGGATCGAGACGGTGCGGACCAGGTCCCGCCACGACGTGGTGGGCGACCCACTCACGGTGACCGCGTCACTGCTGTGCGAGCTGCCGGCGCGGCTCCGGGCGGCCCAGAAGGTGTTCGACCGCACCGGCGGGCTGCACGCGGCCGGACTGTTCGACGCCGAGGGCAACCTGGTCTGCCTGCGGGAGGACGTCGGCCGCCACAACGCCTTCGACAAGGTGATCGGCTGGGCCGCGCTGGCCGGGCGGCTGCCGCTGCGGTCCCACGTCATCCTGGCCTCGGGCCGGGCGAGCTTCGAGCTGACCCAGAAGGCGGTGATGGCCGGGATCCCGTTGCTGGCCGCCGTGTCCGCCCCCTCCAGCCTGGCCGTGGAGCTGGCCGAGGAGGCCGGCCTGACCCTGGTGGGCTTCCTCCGGGGCGCCACCATGAACATCTACGCCGGTGGCCACCGGGTGGTCTGACACGCAGCAGTCGTCGTTCCGGGCGTCAGCACTCAGTCGGGTGGCGTGGTGGAGAGAAGCTCGATATCGACGCCGATGGCGCGATAGGTGTCGACGGCGCGCCGGTCACGCGTGACGAGGACCAGGCGGTGCTCCACGGCGACAGCTCCCACCAGGGCGTCGTAGATCGAACCGCCCGCGATGGTCCCGTCGCCCAGTCGAGCCATGAGAGCGGCAGCCGCCTCGGACGAGAGGAAGCGGCTCTCCGGGAAGTTCGTGGCCAGCAGATGTGAGACCACAGCGGGCGTGCGGCGGGTCGGCGGCGGTAGCCGGGTGAGAACGGAGAACGTCTCGAAGGCAGCGTGACCGGCGAGGCCGATGCGGCGGGTGCCGACGGCCCTCACGGCCGACTCGTGGTGGTGATGGTCACCCACCACCAGCGCCACGGCCACGCTGGTATCGACCAGGCAGTCGGGCCCCCTACCTCTGGTCGGCATCCCGGAGCGCCCGGACGGTGGCGTCGTCCACGTCGGCGCCGCGCCGCGGGATCACCAGCCGGCCGTCATGCTCGTCGAGGCTGTCGCCGGCCGGCGCCTCGACCCGGAGCGCGGCCCCGTCGGCCATGACCTCCACGACACCGGGGACAAGGCCCAGGCTCTCACGAAGCTGCTTCGGAATGACCAACCGACCTGCCTTGTCGATGGTCGCTCTCATGCCTTGACACTACCATTGCATTGGTTGCGAGTCGGCCTAAGCGTCCCGCGTCCCCGGCCTATCCATCTCCGGCATCCAGCAGGGCTTCGGCGGCCGCCAGATCGGCCGGCCGGTTGACGTTGAGAGCGGCGGTCCCCAGGTCGACGAGGACGACGGCGGTCGGGAGCATCCGTGAGGCGGGAGCCCCCCGGCCGAGATCGGCGACCGCAGCACGCAGCGCAGGAGCACGGTAGGCGGCCAGCAGCGGATTCGGGGGCCCGTCCGGCGTCGCTGCGGCGGCCGCGCCGGCCTCCGAGCCGGCCAGCGCCGTCACCAGCCGGCGGAGATGGGCATCGGTCAGCAGCGGAAGGTCGGCGGCCAGGATCAGCACCACGTCGCACTCGTCAAACGCGGCGAGCCCGGCCGTCACCGCGGGCACGGGTCCGCCGCCGGTCTCCGGCTCGATCACGAACGCCACGCCGGGGACGTTCGTCGGCCGGGTCGGCCCGACGACCACGAGGCGGTCGCAGACCGGCCGGGCCGCGCCCAGGACCCGGTCCAGCAGCGTCATCCCGCCGACCCGGAGCAGCGCCTTGTCCACCCCACCCATGCGGCGGCCGGCGCCGCCCGCGGGCACGATGCCGGCGAGCACGGCGGCTGCCTCAGGCGACCGGTCAGCCGGCGACGGAAGTGATCGTGGTGGTCGCGGTCGACCGCCCGAGCGGGGCGATGGCGTGGGCGGCCGGCGTGGTGGTGCAGCCGGCCTGGCGGCCCAGGAGGCGCCAGGCCTGCACGTCGCCCACGCCGTACTCGGTCTTGGTGAGGGTCTGCTCGAGGAGCTGCTCGTGCATGATCTCGCCCTTGCTCTCGACGTGACCGAGGCCGAAGACGTGGCCGAGCTCGTGGAGCATGACCCGGCCCCAGCTGATGCCGGTCCCGAAGCCGTTGGGGACGGGCACCTGCCGGGCCAGGTCGATGCGGGCGTCGGCGTTCAGGTTGAGCATCCCGGTGACGATGGCCCCGTCGGCGACTACTCCGTTGCCCATGCCGGCGATGACCACGTCGTTCGTTCCCCGGTTGCCCAGCTTCGACCAGCTGATCACGATGGGCGCCCACTTCTCGCCGTACTGCGCGGGGTCGTAGGCCAGGCGCCCGAAGCCGAAGCGGTCCGTGGTGGTGGTGCCCATGTCCTCGAAGTTGTAGCCACCGACCTGGGCGATGATCTTGAACGCCTGGCGCACGTCGTCCGGGCCGCCGGGTGGGGCGTCGGTGGGGTTGATGATGAAGCGGATGGTGTCGCACGGGTTGAACCGGAGCGGCTGGCAGCCGTCGGGCGAGGTGAACAGGAACGAGTAGTTGAAGGGCAGGGTGCCGGTGACGGAGCGGTCCCGGTTGTCGTGGCCCTTGGCCGGGCAGGCCGGGTCGTCACCTGTCTGGATGCCGGTGGCGGGCGCCGGCGTGGTCCCCGACGCGCTGCCGCCCCCGCCGCCCCCGCCGCTGGTCACCGCCAGCGCCACGCCGCCCATGAGGATCAGGCCCAGCACGACGGCGACGACCACCGCCACCTTGCTGACGCCCGTGCCCTCCTGGGTCAGGACCCCGTCGACCCGCAGCGGCGCGTGCCCCTCGGCCTCGGCGACCACCTGGAACGGGCGGTCGGCGGTGCCCCGCCGGAGCCGCTGTCGGGGGCTGACCCGCAGGTTGACCTCGGCGTTGGTCCCCGGGGCGGCCTCCACGGTGACCGGCTCGATGTCGAAGTCCAGGTTGCCGTCGGGATCGGAGGCGCTGAGCCGGGCCCTGATCGGGGCGTTGCCGCGGTTCGAGATGCCGACCACGTGGTGCGACGGGCCGCTGCCCTGGGCGGTCCTGGGGTTGAGGGTGGCCAGCAGGTCCTGGAAGGGCTGCACGTCGACGATGCCGTCGGCCACGACGGTCGTCGACGGGTCGTTGACGGACTTCACCGTGACGGTGAACGGGAAGGGCCCGGCCGGCGGCTTGGGGGCCTTCGGCACCCGGAACTGCACCTTCACCGCGCCCTCGGCCCCGGCGGGGACGACGACGGTCGGTGGCGTCACCCACCCGTACTGGGCCGCCTCCCGGTCGATGACGAAGGAGTACTCGTCGTCGGTGGTGCCGGTGTTGGTGACCCGTACCTCGCAGCCGGCGATGGCGAGCGCCCCGACCGGTAGCGGGCGCGGCACGATGACCGCTTCGACGCCCATTGCCGGGACACTACCTTTTGCCGTCGCCAGCAGGAGGGGGTGACCGCCCGGGTAGGATTCCCCCGATGACGGTTCCCGAGCAGGAGCAGTCGGGGCTCGACCGGATCGCCACCATCCCCAACGCGATCTCCGTGGTCCGCCTGGCGTGCGTGCCGCTCTTCCTGTGGCTGCTCTTCGGCCGGGAGAACCGGGTCGGCGCCGCCCTGCTGCTGGCCGCCCTGGGCGCCACCGATTGGGTCGACGGCTACGTCGCCCGCCATTTCAACCAGGTGTCGAACCTGGGCAAGGTCCTCGACCCCATCGCCGACAAGGTCCTGCTCGTCGTGGGGATGGTGGCCATCCTCGTGGACGGATCGGTCCCCGCCGTCATCTTCTGGCTCGCCATCGCCCGGGAGGTCCTCGTCGCCGGGACCACCCTCCTGCTCGGTGCCCTCGGCGCCCGCCGCATCGACGTGAGCTGGGCGGGCAAGTGCGGGACATTGCTGATGATGGTGGCCTTTCCCCTGTTCCTGTGGGGACACGGGCACGGCGCCGCCACCGCGGTGGCCTGGCCGGTCTCCGTCGCCGGGCTGATCATGGCCTGGTACGCGGCCGCCACCTACGTCGCGCCGGCCACCAGGGCCCTCCAGGAGGGCCGGGCGGCCCGCCAGGCGCGGGGGCTCTCGTGAAAGCCGTGATCATGGCGGGCGGCGAGGGGACTCGGCTGCGACCCCTCACGTCCAACCAGCCCAAGCCGCTGATGCCCCTGGTGAATCGCCCGATGATGGAGCACATCGTCCGGCTGCTGAAGGACCACGGCTTCGACGACATCGTCGTAACCCTGGCCTTCCTGCCCCAGACGATCCGCACCTACTTCGGCGACGGCTCGGAGTTCGGCGTACGGATGGTCTACGCCACCGAGGAGACGCCCCTGGGGACGGCCGGGTCCGTGCGCAACGCCCGTGACGAGCTCGACGAGCCGTTCCTGGTCATCTCCGGCGACGTGCTCACCGACATCGACCTGAGCGAGCTGGTCCAGGTCCACCGGGACAAGGGTTCCATGGCCACCCTGGCCCTGAAAGCCATGGAGAACCCGCTCGAGTTCGGCATCGTCATCGCCCGGGAGGACGGGTCGATCGAGCGCTTCCTCGAGAAGCCGACGTGGGGCCAGGTCTTCTCCGACACGGTCAACACCGGGATCTACGTCTGCAATCCGGAGGTGTTCGACTACATCCCCGAGGGCGAGCAGGTCGACTTCTCCAGCGACGTCTTCCCCCGGCTGCTGGAGGACGGCAAGCCCCTGTTCGGCCACGTCGCCGAGGGGTACTGGGAGGACGTCGGCACCCTGGAGGCCTACCTCCGGGCCCACCGGGACGTGCTCGACGGCAAGGTCTCCCTCGACGTCCCCGGCTTCCGCATCGCCGAGGGCGTGTGGCTGGGGGAGGGCACCGAGGTCGACCCCGACGCCAAGGTGGTCGGCCCGGCCATCATCGGCGACTACTGCCGGGTGGAGGCGGGCGCCCAGCTCCGCGAGTACTCGGTGTTGGGCACCAACGTCATGGTCCGCTCCGACGCGTTCATCGAGCGCTCGGTGGTCCACGACAATGCCTACCTGAGCCACGCCGTGCGCCTGCGGGGCTCGGTGATCGGCCGCTCCACCGACCTGCGCGCCTTCGCCCGCTGCGAGGAGGGCGTGGTCCTGGGCGACAACTGCTTTGTCGGCGAGCACGCGGTGGTCAACCCGGGCGTGAAGGTCTACCCGTTCAAGACGGTGGAGCCCGGCGCCATCATCAACTCCTCGATCGTGTGGGAGTCACGGGGGGCACGCAGCCTGTTCGGCCGCAACGGCGTGACCGGCCTGGCCAACGTCGACGTCACCCCCGAGCTGGCCTGCCGGGTGGCCATGGCCTACGCCACCACCATGAAGAAGGGCTCGACGGTCACCACGTCCCGGGACTCCAGCCGGGCGGCCCGGGCCCTGAAGCGGGCGGTGATGGCCGGCCTGAACGCCGGCGGCCTGAACGTCGACGACCTGGAGATGGCGCCGGTCCCGGTGACCCGCTTCCAGGTCCGCAGTGCCCGCAGCCAGGGGGGGATCACCGTCCGCCTGGCCCGGGGCGACCCCCAGTCGGTGACGCTGCGGTTCCTCGACGCCGACGGCACCGACGTCGACGAGGCCGGCCAGCGCAAGATCGAGCGCTACTTCTATCGGGAGGACTTCCGCCGGGCCTTCGCCGCCGACATCGGCGACATCTCCTATCCGGCCCGCGCCCTCGAGTACTACTCGGCCGCCCTCCTGGACACCGTCGACGCCGCCCTCATCCCTGCCGCCGGGTTCTCCCTGGTGCTCGACTACGCCTACGGCTCGACGTCGCTGGTCATGCCGAACGTGCTGTCGAAGCTGGGCGCCGACGTCCTGTCGGTCAACCCCTACGCCTACACCGCCGGTGCCGCCGCCTTCGACCCCAGGATCCACGCCGCCCGGGTGGCCGACCTCGTGCGGTCGGCCAGCGCCAACCTCGGCGCGGTGATCGACCCCGACGGCGAGCACCTGACCCTGGTCGACGACGAGGGCCACGTCCTGACCGACGAGCAGGCGCTGCTGGTCATGGTCACCCTGGTGTGCTCGCAGCGGGAGAAGGCCCGGGTGGCGCTGCCGGTGTCGGTCAGCTCCGGGGCCCAGCGCATCGCCGCCGAGTCCGGGGCCGAGATCGTCTGGACCAAGGTGTCCTCCGCCCACATCATGGACATCTCGGAGTCCGAGGACGGCATCGTCCTGGCTGCGAGCCAGGACGGCGGCTTCATCTTCCCGGCGTTCCTGCCCGCCTTCGACGCAATCGCCGCCCTGGTCCACCTGCTGGAGCTCCTGGCCCGGTCGGGCCTGCGCCTCTCGAAGCTGGTGGCGGGCCTGCCGCAGGTCCACGTGGCGCACGAGAGCGTAGTCACCCCCTGGGAGCAGAAGGGCCTGGTCATGCGCAAGGTGGTGGAAGCGGTGAAGGACCACGAGATGCTGCTGGTCGACGGGGTCAAGATCCTGATGGACGACGGCTGGGCCCTGATCCTGCCCGACCCCGACGAGCCGGTCACCCATGTGTGGGCCGAGGCACCCTCCGACGCCGACGCCCGCCGCTTGGCCCAGACCCACGCCCGCCAGATCCGCCAGCTCCTCCGCTGAATCTCCTCCGGCGGGCCACGGGGGCGGTGAGGCCGGGCAGGGAGCCGCGGCCCTCCGCCGGGCGCTAGCGTCTGGCGCCATGAACCTGCCCGAGGACCGGCGGTACACCAAGGACCACGAGTGGGCCATGTCCGAGGGCGACCGCGTCCGGGTCGGGATCACCGATTACGCCCAGGACGCCCTGGGCGACGTGGTGTTCGTCCAGCTGCCCGAGGTGGGCGCGGTGGTCGAGGCGGGGCACACCTTCGGCGAGGTGGAGTCGACCAAGTCGGTGTCCGAGGTCTACGCCCCGCTGGCCGGCACGGTGGTCGAAGTGAACGCCGAGCTGGCCGAGGCCCCCGAACGCCTCAACGAGGACCCCTACGGCGCGGGGTGGATCTGCCTCCTGGCGCCGTCGGACCCCGACGCGCTCGCCGCGCTCCTCGACGCCGCCACGTACGCGACGCTGACCTCCGAGACCGAAGCAGCCGAGTGACCGACGTCTTCTGCACCAACTGCGGCCATCGCAACTCGGCGCCGGCCCGGTTCTGCTCGTCCTGTGGTGCCTCGCTGGAGGCCGACTCCGGCGAGGAGACCACCATCACCTTCGCCCCGGTCGACGCCACGGGGGAGGTCCTCGACGAGGACGTGGCGGTGGCCATCGGCGAGCTGGCCGACTCGACGGCCATGGTGGTCGTGAAGCGGGGCCCGAACGCAGGGTCGAAGTTCGTCCTGGAGAACGAGGTCACCAAGGCCGGCCGCCATCCGGACAGCGACATCTTCCTCGACGACATCACCGTCAGCCGCCGTCACGCCGAGATCCACCGCGGCCTCGAGAGCTACTCGGTGCGCGACGCGGGCTCCCTCAACGGGACGTACCTGAACCGGGAGCGGATCGACGAGGCGCCCCTGGCCAACGGCGACGAGCTCCAGATCGGGAAGTTCCGCCTGGTGTTCTTCGCCGGCGGCACGGGGGAGGAGTGACCGGGGCGGTGGAGGACCGGGCGTACCTCTCGATCGGGGAGGTGCTGGCCCTCCTCAAGGAGGAGTTCCCCGACGTCACCATCTCCAAGATCCGCTTCCTCGAGAGCCAGGGCCTGCTCGACCCCGAGCGGACCCCGTCGGGCTACCGGAAGTTCTACGACACCGACGTCGAGCGCCTGCAGTGGATCCTCCGCCAGCAGCGGGAGCACTTCCTGCCGCTGAAGGTCATCAAGGGTCGTCTGCGCGGTGGCCTGGAGGCCGCCGACCAGGAGGAGGCCGAGGCCGGGCAGGCGGCACCGGAGGGACCCGGGCCGGTGGCCGCCGCTCCCGCTCCCGCTCCGTCGCCCGCAGCGGCGACGCCGGCCGTCCGGGCGACGTCGTCGCCTGCCATCCCGGCGATGTCCGAACCCGCCCCCCTCGACATCTCCCAGACCGGGGTCAGCATGAACCTGGCCGAGCTGGCCGCAGCCAGCGGCCTGGAGGACGACGACCTGCGCGAGCTGGAGCGCTACGGCCTGCTCAGCGGGCGCAAGGCGGCATCCAGCACGTACTACGACGAAGAGGCGCTCATGGTGGCCCAGCTGGCCGCCGGGTTCATGAAGTACGGCGTGGAGGCCCGCCACCTGCGGATGTACCGGACCGCGGCCGAACGGGAGGCCGGGTTCCTCGAGCAGGTCGTCATGCCCATGCTCAAGCAGCGCAACCCCCAGGCCCGCCGCCAGGCCGCCGACGCCCTCTCCGACCTCACCAAGCTGGGTCAGGGCCTGCGGGCGGCCATGCTGCGCCAGGCCCTGCGCAAGTACATCGAGGGGCAATAGAGGCCCCGCGCGTCCTCATCTCGGCGGAGGATCTGCAGGCGGGCGTGGCGCGGGTGGCGGCCGAGGTGTCCGACGCCCATGCCGACGGGGTGGTGATGGTCGCCGTCCTCAAGGGCAGCGTCCCCTTCCTGGCCGACATGGCCCGCGCCCTGGCCGTCGTCCCGGTGTTCGACTTCATGGCCATCTCCGCCTACGCCCCCGAAAGCGGGCGGGTGCGCATCGTCAAGGATCTCGACATGGACATCACCGGCCGGGACGTCGTGCTGGTCGAGGACATCGTCGACACCGGGCTCACGCTGCACTACCTGCTGGCCGAGCTGGGGCGGCGGGGACCCCGGTCGATCGAGGCCTGCGCCCTGTTCGACCGGACCACCCGGCGGATCATCCCGGTCCCCGTCCGCTACGCCGGGTTCGAGATCGGCGACGAGTTCGTGCTCGGCTACGGGCTGGATTTCGCCGAGCGCTACCGCAACCTCGACCGGGTCGTCGTGGGTGACCTCGGGGTCCTCCGCGACGACCCCGACGCGTACGTCGCCGCGTTGTACTCGGGCTAGGGTCGGCACGTGGTCGAGATGCACCTGGTCGGGGTGCGGGTCGAGATGCCTACCAACAGCCCGATTGTCCTCCTGCGGGAGGCCGAGGGCCAGCACCGGGTCCTGCCGATCTTTATCGGGCCGGTCGAGGCCACGGCGATCGCCTTCGCCCAGAACGGTGTGGCCACCGCCCGGCCCCTCACCCACGACCTGCTCCGCGATCTGCTCGTCGTACTCGGGGTCGGGGTGGAGCGGATCGTCATCACCGAGCTGCGTGACCGGACCTTCTACGCCGAGATCGAGATGACGAACAACGGCTCCGGCTACAAGGTCTCCAGCCGGCCCTCCGACGCCATCGCCCTCGCCGCCCGCCTCGGCACGCCCATCTTCGCCGACGAGACCGTCCTGGAGGAGGCGGCCGTCACCATGAGCGACGATGACGACGAGGAGCAGGAGGAGGACGAGGTCGAGCGCTTCCGCGAGTTCCTCGAGGGCGTAAACCCCGAGGACTTCGCCTCGTAAGCTTTTCTGCCTCGGATCCTCTCTCGTCACGTCGCCCGGGTCGCGGGCAAGCCATGACAGCCCGCTGCTCTTACGCCGGCCGCTTCAGGATCTGTGCAACGCGCTGGTAGGACACGCCGACCAGCTCGGCCACGTCGCGGATCCCGAGCTTCGCCGACCCCTGCTGCAAGGCTCGGACCGCCGCCTCGGTGGCCTGGGTCGCTTCGGCAGCTCGCTCCCGGGCCCGGCGGGCCTTGGCGATCACGGCCTGCTGCGCCTTCGGCAGCTCGTAGTCGACGTCGACGTCAAAGGTGTCAAGGTCGATGTTGGCCACGAGGGAGATTGCCTCACGGATGTGGTCGCGGCCGCTGGCGATGGTCCGGGCCTGGCTGTGGCAGCCCGGAAGCTCGGGCACGTCGATGAACCACCACCCGTTGTCGTCGGGCCGGAACGTGGCCTTGTAGGTCTTCACTTCGTCAACCATCCCTTTCCGAGGCAGGGCTCCAGGTCTCTCTCGATGGCGCGCAGGAGGCCGGTGCCCAGGTCGTGGGACCCGTGGTCCGGGACCGTCGTCCGGCACTCCGTCTCGCCCGAGCTGCAGGCGAACTGCTTGTGCGAACCCCGCTGACGGATCAGCCGGCATTTGCCACTCCGCTCGATCGTCCGGGCAGCGTCCCGTGCTCGCACGAGGTCATGTCTAGCTCTTGGACAGCCAGTCTGTCTAGAGTGCACTGAGGATACGAAGACACGACCCGCCAGGGACCTGGCCGTCCGCTCGTTCCGTCGCACCTCGGCGGCCGGTGGTGCTACCCGTCCGGTGACGAGTAGCGCTGCCCAGGCCCTCGCCTGCACGCGGCAATCGGCGACCAGCATCCCCGCGCTGCTCGTCCAGGACCTCCCTCCGCCTGCACTCGAGAGCGCCGGTCGTTGACCTGTCGGGCACTGCCACCTACGCTGGTCACAAGGGCGTAACTACGGATGCGTAAGCGGCCGACCTTGTGGAAAGGGTGTGGGAATGGCAGTGGACGACGTAGCGGACCCGAACGGCTCGAACGGGGTCGCCGGGTTCCGGGGGCCGCAGGTCTGCAAGATCGTCGGCATCACCTATCGCCAGCTCGACTACTGGGCCCGCACCGACCTGATCCGCCCCTCCATCCAGGACGCACGGGGCAGTGGCACCCAGCGCACCTACTCCTACCGGGATCTGGTCGAGCTCAAGGTCATCAAGGGCCTGCTCGACGCGGGCGTGTCGCTGCAGTCGGCCCGCAAGGCCATCGAGTACCTGCGAGACCACCTGGGCGAGGACATCGCCACCGCCAGCCTGGTCATCAACGGGGCGGGCTCCGTGGTGGTCCGCACCGACGGCGAGCTGGTCGACCTGGTCCGGCGGGGCCAGGGCGTGCTCTCGATCGTCGCCCTGGGCGGCGTCAAGGACGAGCTCGACGCCGCCATCACCGAGATGCCCGCCCGGCCCGACCCCCGGGGCCACCACCCGGCCCGGGGCACGGCGGCCGCCGGCAGCGGAGGGGGATAGGGGCCTGAGCGAGCCGTGCGCCTCCGAGTTGCCGAGGGACGCAGGGCCGGCCCCGGCTGACCCGCTTCCTCACGCGGAGGTCCGCTTCGCCCACAATTCGGAGCTGCAGTTCGCCAAGCTCCTGGATTTCTACGGGATCGTCTGGGAGTACGAGCCCCGCACGTTCGTCCTGGAGCGCGATGGCGCCGGCGGGCCGGCCCAGGCCTTCACCCCAGACTTCTACCTGCCGGCCTACGACCTGTTCATCGAGATCACCACCATGAACCAGAAGCTGGTGACCAAAAAGAACCGAAAGGCCCGGCGGCTGAAGGAGCTGTACCCCGGAACCCAGATCAAGGTGCTCTACCAGCGTGACTACCTGAATCTGCTGGTCAAGTACGGCTTGGAGCCCCCGTCGCAGACCATCGCGCTCCCCGACGAGGCGGTGGAGCCCCTGCCCCTGCGCTTCGCCCAGGAGGCCGGGCTGCCTGACGTCCCCGAGGCCCGGCGCAAGCCGGCTTGAACCCCGACCTCGAGCTGGCCCTCGAGCTGGCCGACATCGCCGACGTGATGACCATGGCCAGCTTCCGTGACCGGGACCTGGTCGTGACCACCAAGCCCGACCTCACCCCGGTGACCGAGGCCGACCGGAGCGTCGAGCGGGCCATCCGGGCCGGGATCACCGGCGCCCGCCCCGACGACGGGATCGTGGGGGAGGAGCTCCCCACCGTGGCGGGCACGGCCCGGCGGTGGATCCTCGACCCCATCGACGGCACCAAGAACTACGTGCGGGGCATCCCGGTGTGGGGCACCTGCATCGCCCTCCAGGAGGAGGGCCGGTCGGTGGTGGGCGTGGTCTCCGCCCCAGCCCTCGGCCGGCGCTGGTGGGCCGCCCTCGGCGACGGCGCCTTCGCCGGGGGCGGCCCCATCCGGGTGTCGAAGGTCAAGGACCTCGCTGACGCCCAGCTGAGCTACGACAGCGTCATGAGCTTCGAGGCCTACGGAATGGGCGAGCGGTTCCTCGAGCTGGCCCGGCGTTGCTGGCGCACCCGGGGGCTCGGCGACTTCTGGTCGCACGTGCTGGTGGCCGAGGGCGCGGTCGACGTCGCCGCCGAGCCCGAGGTGTCGCTGTGGGACGTGGCCGCCGTCCAGATCATCGTGGAGGAGGCCGGTGGGCGGTTCACCGACCTGGCCGGGGTGGCGCACCCCGACGGGGGCAGCGCGGTGTCGACCAACGGACTCCTCCACGACGAGGTGCTCGCCGCGCTCGCTCCGGCTACCGACCGGCCCTGAGGCCGGCCAGCGAGCCGAGCCCGGCGACCGAACCGGTGCCGGTCGCCGTTCCCGTTCCCGGGAGCACACCGGCGGGCAGGCAACCGGCCAGGGCCTGGCGCAGGCCGGACAGGTTGGTGCCTCCGCCCGTGACCGGCGTCGCCTTCAGGGCGGCGACCAGGCACTTGAACACGTCGACGGGGAGGCGGGCCGAGCCGATGGCGGGCTGCACGGTGTCGAGCGGCAGGCGGGCCTTCACCACGCTCAGGATGCATGCGGGCAACTGGGTGAACAGCTTGGCCAGGTCCGGTGCCGTTCCGGGCGCCGGAATCAGGGCGGTCACGCAGGCGGGCAGCTTGGACAGGATCGGAAGCGTGGTGGGCGCTGAGGTCGGCGTCACGCTGGTGACCGTGACCGCCACCTTGGCGACGGCCGGGGCGCTGGTCGCGGCGACGCTCGAGGTGGCGGAGGTCGACGCCGATGTGGAGGCGGACGAGGACGAGACCGCGGCCTTGACCGCAGGCACCGGCACCGTCGCCGCGGTGGCCGCGGCCGCTGAGGTGGCGGCGTCGAGCGCGGCGGCGGCCTGGTCGACGGCGGCCTGCGGCACAACGACGGCGTCGGTGTGGGCGCCCGGCAGGGGAAGGACGCCGGTGGCGCCGCCGGCGACCGTCATCGTCAGCGCCGCGGTGATGGCGGCGACGAGAGCCTTCGCGGCCGTTCCCAGCCCCGCCAGCTTGGCGGTCAGTGCTCCCAGTACTCCGGGCATGGTCGTCGTTCCTTTCACTCGATGTGGGCCGCCTGCGGCGCAGGTCCGTGAGCCCGGGTGCAGTGTGGGTGGACGATCCCTAAGTCCAGGCAAAGTCGTGCCTAAGTTCTGCTTCCGGGCCGTCTCGGGGCGACGGGCCGGGCGGTAGCGTCCCGGTCGTGGCGACCGTCGCAGTGGTGGAGGACGACCCCCACATCCTCGCCGCGGTCACCCGGGGGCTGACCGATCGCGGCCACGTGGTCTCCGGCGCGTCCACCGGGCTGGGCGCGCTCGGCGAGATCGTGGACCAGCGTCCCGACGTCGTCGTCCTCGACCTCGGCTTGCCTGACATCGACGGCCTGGAACTGCTCCGGATGCTGCGGGCGGTGACCAACGTCCCGGTGATCGTGGCCACCGCCCGCGACGACGAGCGCGACATCATCCGCACCCTCGACGCCGGCGCCGATGAGTACGTGGTGAAGCCCTACTCAGCCGAGCAGCTCGACGCCCGCATCCGCGCCGTGCTGCGCCGGGCCCGGGAGGAGGACGTCGACGAGCCGGTGCAGATCGGCGGCCTCACCGTCGACACCCGCAGCCGGGTCGCCAGCATCGACGGCGAACCGATGGACCTCAGCCGCAAGGAGTTCGACCTCCTGTGGCACCTGGCCACCCGCCGGGGTGAGGTCGTCTCCAAGCGCGAGCTCCTGGCCGCCGTCTGGCGCCAGCCCTACGGCGGGCCCGAGAAAACCGTCGACGTCCACCTGTCGTGGTTGCGCAACAAGCTGGGGGAGTCGGCGGCGTCGCCCCGCTACCTGCGCAGCGTCCGGGGCGTGGGCATCATGCTCGTCGACCCCGACAGCGGGTGAGGGCCCGGCTGGCGCTCACCGCGGCCGCGGTCACCGCCATGATCGTCCTGGCCTTCTGCATCCCCCTCGGCCGGCTCATCCAGATCGTCGCCGCTAACCGCGCCCTGGACGCGGCCAAGCTCGAGTCGCGCTCCCTCGCCGGCGCCATCAGCGCGGTGGCCGGGCAGAAGGCCACGATCACCCAACTGGTCGAGCAGGCCAACGCCGGCAGCCCCCGGCCCATCACCGTGTACCTGCCCGACGGCACCGTGCTGGGCCCGCCCATCCCCGTCGACGCCGAGGTCGACCTGGCCCGCCAGGGACGGTCCTTCACCGCCGCCGGCCAGCAGGGCGGCCGTGACATCCTCGTCGGCATCGTCGGTCCCGACCAGCGGGCCACGACGGTCGTGCGGGTGCGGGTAGCAGCCGCGCTGCTGGACCGGGGCGTCCCCCGGGCGTGGGCCATCGTCGCCGCCATCGGGTGCCTCGTGGTCGTGGTCGCCGTCGCCCTGGCCGACCGCCTGGCCCTGTCGATCGTCCGGCCCATGGGGGAGCTGTTCGCGGTGACCCACCGGCTCCAGCGCGGCGAGCTGGACGCCAGGGTGTCGCCGGCGGGGCCCCCGGAGGTGGCGGAGGTGGGCCTGGCCGTCAACGGCCTGGCCGATCGCATCGGCGAGTTCCTCGTCGCCGAGCGGGAGGGCGCCGCCGACCTCTCCCATCAGCTCCGGACCCCCCTCACGCTGCTCCGGCTCGATGCCGAGAGCCTCTCCTCCCCCGAGGACCGCCGGCGCATCACCACCGACGTCGACCGCCTGGAGCAGGTCGTGACCCAGGTCATCCAGGAGGCCCGCGGCGGCGCCCGCAACCAGGACCACGGCGCCCGCGGCGCCACCTGCGACCTGGGCGACGTCGTCCGCCACCGGCTGGCGTTCTGGTCGATCCTGGCCACCGGCCAGGGCCGCCGGCTCACGGTGGACGTCCCCGGTGGC
>JALYYN010000491.1 GCA_030946525.1 Actinomycetota bacterium
GTGGAAGGCCGTGTCGCGCATCCCAAGAGGCCCGAAGATCCGCTCCGCGAGAACGTCGCCGAAGCGCTTGCCCGCCGCCCGCTCCACCACGACGCCGAGGACATCGGAACCCGTGTTGTAGAGCCATTTCTCGCCGGGCTGGCGGTCGAGCGGGAACCGCCCGAGCACGGCGACGAACTCGGCGGGCGGCGGGGTCTTCGACGGCTGCGGCGGCCCGACCTCGAGGCCCATCGCCGCGGCAATGGCGCCGGGCAGGGTCTGGCCCTGCCAGTCGGCGAAGTCCATCCCCCACCCGAGGCGGAACGTGAGGGCGTCGTGCACCGTCGGCTGGCGGGCCGCCGCCACGGTGTCGTCGACCGATCCCTTCGGATCGCCCATCACCCTACGATCGGCGAGCTCCGGGAGCCACCGGTCGAGGGGGTCGTCCAGGCGCAGTACACAATCCTCGGCCAGCGCGAGCACCGCGGCCGCCGTGACCGGCTTCGTCATCGACGCGATGCGGAAGATGCTGTCGCGCTGCACCGGCGCCAACCCGTCGATCGTGCCGGCGTACCCGGCGTGCACCTCGCCGCCGCGGGCCGTCAGCCACGCCGCTCCTGGTACCCCGTCCGCGGCCACGTGACGGGCCACCCGCTCGTCGAGCCGATCCAGCCCCTCTTTCGACCATGCCTTCATCCCGGCCTCCTGCTCGCCCGCATCCTTACTCTTCAGACGACAGCCCCGACTCGGACTCATCGGTGGCCGAGGCCGGCCGGGCCGTCCAATGAGACGGATCGGGCCCCGGCGCGGCGCGACGACGTCGGCCGGAACACGGAACAGTCAGCTCAGCTCCCCATGCACAGGGCGGCCGGCAGCAAGGGCTCGGGGGTCGAGCAGCGCGAGCGGGACGCGACGAGGAGGGCCTCGAAGTCGTCCGCGGTGATGGGGCGGCAGAAGTGGTACCCCTGGGCCTTCTCGCAGCCGAGGTCGAGGAGGGCCTTGGCCTGGGCCGCGTTCTCGACGCCTTCTGCGATGACCGACAACTGGAGCGCCCCGGCGATGGACAGCACGGCCTCGACCAGGGCGACGTCGTAGGCGTTCTCGGGAAGCCCGGCGACGAAGGACTGGTCGACCTTGAGGACGTCGACCGGGAACCTGCTGAGGTACGCCAGCGAGGAGTACCCGGTGCCGAAATCGTCGATCGAGATCGCCACCCCCGTCTGACGCAGTGCGGTGAGGATGTCGACGGAGAGCTCGACATCGTCCATCAGGACGCCCTCGGTGATCTCGAGGGTCAGGTACGACGGGTCCACCCCGGAGGCGGCGATCGCCTCGCCGACGATGGCGGGGAGATCCCCGGCCGCGAGCTGGCGGGCCGAGACGTTCAGGGACATGCACAGATCGGGCTTGATCCGCTGCCAGCCGGCGAGGCGCCTGCCGGTCTCCTCGATGACCCATCGGCCGATATCGCCGATCAGGCCGGTTTCTTCGGCGACCGGGATGAACTCCAGCGGGCTGAGCGTTCCGCGCTCGGGATGTTCCCACCGGATGAGGGCCTCGGCGCCCACCACGGACTCGTCGGCGAGGGACACGACGGGCTGGAACCGGAGCGAGAACTCGTTGCGCTCCAACGCCCCCCGGAGGTCGGCTTCGAGCGCACGGCGACGGTCGGCGCTGATGCGGAGGTCCTCGGTGAAGAACTCCGTACGGTTCCCGCCGCACGCCTTGGCCTGCGAGAGCGCCAGCCCGCCGTCGTGCAGGAGGGCCCCCACGCGGTCGCCAAGAGATCCGACGGCCACGCCCATGCTGGCGGTGATGGCGACATCGTCGTCGCCCATCCGGCAGCGTGGTGCGAGAGCCGCTCGCAGACGGTCGGCGAGGCTCTCGGCGAAGTGCCCGGCCCCTCAGCGACGACGACGAACTCATCCCCTCCGAAGCGGGTCACCGTGTCGGCCGGCCCGACACTGGCCGACAGTCGAGCGGCGACCTCGACCAGCAGTCCCGTCCAGGAGGGGGCTCTCGTTGAGCAGCACCTCGACGAGGGTCCCGTCCCTGCGGCGGAGGTGGATCTCACGACCGCCGTCCAGGTGTTGCTCGGGGCCCGGCCCCGCACCCGTCGCCCCCGCGTCGATCCGGTCGAGGCTCCAGAACTCGGAGAGGAGGTCCGCCGCCCGCACGTTGACCGCGGAGATGGCCTCGTCGGTGTCGAGCGTCAGAACCCCTTCCTGGGTCGTCTCGACGATCTGGCGGTACCGGGCGCCGCTCTGACGGGTGTCGGCCAGGGCGTCGTCCCGTTCGGTCACCTCGGTCACCACCGCCATGCGGAAGCAGCGGCCGTCGAGGTCCAGTGCCGTGGACCGGACTCGGCCGTGAACGCGGTCCCGTTCTTGGCCAGGTGGATCTCCACGCCGCGGGCGTCGGCGGTTGCCCCCGCCCAGCGCCGTCGGACGTCCTCCCCGTCCTCGGGGGGTGGAGATCGAGGACCGAGAGCGACGCGAACTCCTCCTCGCTGTAGCCGTACTTCTCGCCAGCGGCCCGGTTCACGGCCACGATGTCGAGGTTGTCCTCGTCGGCCAGCCAGATGGGCTGAGGATGGCTCTCGAACAGGCTGGCGTACCCCTCGTCGTTGTGCCGGATGACGACGCGCAACCGGACCTGGAGGAACAGCAGGAACGCCCAGGCGACGAGCGGGGCGACACGGGGCCGGGCCGACCCTACCCGGCCCCGTGCCGGCCCGGAGCAGCCCGGCCACCAGCCCCAGAGCGGTGACGCCGTGCGCCGCCCAGGCCATCACGGTCACCCGCCTGGCCCGGCCGTCGCTGACAATCCGCATGCTCGCTCCCTCGGACGCCGGGCCTGGGAGCCGTGGAGGAACGCAGGTCGGGTATCGGTCGGAGCATGGGGCCCCACCGTGACGGGGCCGTGACGAGCGCCGGGACTACTAGTGGTTCCCGCCGAGATCCCGGATGAGCTTGCGCAGGCCAGGGGTGGGCTCGATGCCCAGCTCGGCGCGAAGCAGGACCCGGTAGCGCTCGAACTCCCCGATGGCGTCCGACTGGTTTCCCTCGGCGAGGTGAACCCGGATCAGGGCGGCGCGGGCGCTCTCCCGCAGGGGCTCGGCCCGGACTGCGGCCAGGGCTGCGCCGACCGCCTCGGCCAGGCGGTCGGCCGCGGTCAGCCTCGCCGCCACCGCCTCGAGGGCGT
>JALYYN010000492.1 GCA_030946525.1 Actinomycetota bacterium
GTCGGGCCGCCTCCAGCACGGGGGCCACCGGCCCGTCGACCGCGTCGGCGAGGCGGTCGGACATGGCCGGCTCGCGCAGTCGCTCGAAGACCTCCTCGTCGGCGCCGCTGAACAGCTCGGGCAGCACACGGTTGACGACGATGGCGGCCACGTCGACGCTCGTCTCCGCCCGCATCCGCTCGACCAGCTCGATGGTCTCGTTCACCGGCATCTCCTCGGGCGTGGTCACGATGACCAGTCCCGTCGTCGCCGAGTCGGCGAGCAGGTCCGCCAGCCATCCGGTCTGCTGGCGGATCTGCCCGACCCGTACCAGCGCGTTGATGGCCTGGGGGGCGGTGAGCTGGCCGACGATGTGACCGGTGGCGGCGGCGTCGACCACGACGCAGTCGTAATGGCGCTCCCGCACCTCCCATCCGACCTTGCCCACGGTGAGGATCTCCCGCACGCCCGGCGCGGCCGTGGCCACGAAGTCGAAGGCACGGGCCAGGGGACGGATGGCGGCCACGCCCGGGATATGCAGTTGCAGCCGGAGGTACTCCCGCAGCGACGCCTCCGTGTCCATGGCCATGGCCCACAGGTTCGGCTGCACCGCCTGAGCCTCGAAGCCGGGGCGGGACGTCTCGAAGAAGTCGGCCAGATCGCCCTTGGCCTCGATCTCACACGCCAGCGTGCGCCGACCCCGCTGGGCGCTGAGCAGGGCGAGGGCGGCGGCGACGGTGCTCTTGCCGACCCCCCCCTTGCCCGTGACGAAGAGCAGCCGGCGATCGAGGAGGTCGACCGTCACCGGTTCCGGGATTCCGTCAAGAACCGCTGCCCGGCGCCGCTTACGAGCCGATGGTCGTCACGGGGGCGCTGAACCCGACCCGGCGGTCGCTGCGGGGCGCCCCGATCTCGACGTAGGCCAGCTTCCCGGTCGGGACGCCCACCCGCCGGCCCTTCTTGTCGGTGAGCCACAGCATGGCGCCTTCCTTGCCCACCGACGCGGTGATCTCCTTCATCAGGTCGTCGCCGGCGACGTCGTCGCTGAGCTCGAGCTCGATCTCCTTGGGCGTCTGCGTGACCCCGATCCGAATCTCCACTGGTGTCTCCTCGTATCGCTGGCGTCGACTCGGGCCCAGGGCCGTGGTCCTCCGCGTCCAGTATCGCGTGCTCCCCGTGGTCCCCGTCCGCACGAGGCGGGCGTCGACGGCCTTTGCGGCCGCCAGAGCCGGGGACCTTGAAAGGCCGCCGAAGCTTCTACGACTCGACATTTGTCCAATTTCGGTCGTCGGACTTCGACCGTTCTCCCCCAAGCCTGCGCCGATCCGGTCGTGTCCATGGACCGGACATTCTAGCGTCCGACGCAGGCGATGGTTCGGCTGCTACGACGATGAGGCGGGACCGGCGCCGGCCGACTCTTCGATCTTCCACCTGCGTCGACGCCTCCGACTGGTGCCCCGAGAACGCTCCGTGGAGCCCGTCACACCCCGGTCACGCTGCTGTCACATGGCATCTGTCACGCTGATCGTGGCGAGCCATAGGCCGAATGACCGGCAGCATATTTGCGTGGTCTGATGGGCTATTTCTCTTCAGCGGGCGTCGGCGACGGTCGATACTGCGCGGTATGACATCACGGACGGAGTCCACTTTGACCACAAATGAGTTTCCGGCGACACCTGTGGTAAGCCTCCGGCCGGGGTCAGCATCGACCAGGCGCGCCGCACTGGTCGGGGCGCTGCTCCTCGTCCTCCCCATGGTGCTGGCGTTCGGCGCCCCCGTCGTCGGTTCGGCCCTGGCCGCCGAGCCCATCGCCACGACGGCCGTGCATCAGTGCAACGGCACCGACAACGTCGGCGGCCAGGCGGTGGCCTGCGACGTCACCATCACCAACAACCTCGATCTCGTCACCGGGGTGAACAGCTCCGCGATGACGATCGTCGAGTGTCATGGGGCGGCCAACGCCGCGCCCACCTGCACGACCACGGCCACGCCGTCGAGCCAGGCGGTCGCCTCTGTCGACCAGTGCAACGGCTCCGGCAGCGGTGGAGGTGGCACCGTCACCTGCAACGTCCACATCGTCAACATCTGGACCGGCACCGCGACGCCGTCGCCCGCCACCCTGAACCAGTGCATCGGATCCGGCGCCGGCGGCGGGACCGAGCCGACCGTGTCGTGCAACCAGATCGGGAACACGACCAGCGCCACGATCACCCAGTGCAACAGTTCGGGGAACGGCGGGGGCGGGACGATGCGGGTCCAGTGCTCGGTCGACCCGTCGACCCAGGTTGCCCTGCTGCCCGTCACCGTCAATCAGTGCAACGGCTCCGGCAACGGGGGCGGCGCCACTGTGACCTGCACCGTGTCGGTCACCGATCAGATAGTTCCTCCGACGACCGTGCCTCCGACGACCGTTCCCCCGACCACCGTGCCGCCGGTGACGGTGCCGCCCGTCACGGTGCCGCCGGTAACGGTGCCGCCGGTAACGGTGCCGCCGGTGACGGTGCCGCTGGTGACGGTGCCGGCGCCCGTCACCGTGCCGGAGGTGACGGTTCCTCCGGTGACCGTGCCGCAGGTGACGGTCCCGCCCGTCACCGTGCCGGTCACCACCCCGACGGTCACCACCCCGCCCGTGACGACGCCGGAGGTGTTCACGCCATCGGTCACCACGCCCGCCGTGGTCACGCCGGTGATCGTCACCTCATCGCCGGGCTTCCAGTCCTCGACGCCCGAGGTGTCCGGTGCGGCAGGCGGGGTCCCGTCGACGAGCGCCGCCCCGGGCTCCGGGACGCAGACCGGGGCCGGCTCGGCCTTCGTGTCCGCCGCCGATTCCGCAGTCGGCACCAGCCTGGCCCGCACCGGGTCTGACACCTGGTCGATGATGCGCCTCGCCCTGGAGGCCATCGCCCTGGGCACCCTCGCCATCCTGGTGTCGGCATCGCCGGTCCGAAGGATGCGGCGGAGGTTGGGTCTGTAGACGCCGGACGCAGTTGCGACACCCCCATCGCGGGCCCGGAACCGCCCCCTCGCTGTTCCGGGCCCGTTCTCCGTCCTGGTCCTACCCGTCGCCCTCGGCCACCGGCGCCGGAGGCGGAGGAGGTGGGCGGTCCTCGCCATCGGCAACCTCGTCGCCACCGGACACCTCGGCACCCCCTCCCGGGTCCGGGCCGACCGTGGCAAGGGCCGGAGTCTCGTCCCAGTGACCCCACCTGGGCGTTCGCTTCAGCACGGTCAGGGTGAAGATGCAGAGGCTGACGGTGACCAGCGCGGTCCACTGGCTCCCGGTGAGGCCCAGCCGGCGCACGTCGTCGCGCAGGAAATCCTCCACGATGCGGCTCAGGCCATAGCCGAGCCCGAACACCACGATGAGGAACCCGTCGAAATGCACCCGCTTGCGCAGTTGGAGCAGGACGAGAAGCAGGATGAGAGCGAAGAACTGGTCGTAGAGGGCGGTCTGGTGGACGATGGCGCCCGGGGTGCGGCCGAGGAGGGCCGTCGGCGCGCACGGTGACCCGGTGGCGACCGAGAGCGGCGGGCAGCGGTAGCCCAGGAAGAACGAGGTGACCTTCCCCAGGTGGTCGCCGATGATGAGGTCGCCAGTGCGACCGATGAACACGCCGAGAGCCATGCCCGCGGCGGCGGAGTCCATGACCTTCCAGAAAGACAGGTGCTCGCGGCGCATGCGGGGGATGGCGAGGGCGATGGCGCCCAGGAAGCCGCCGATCAGGGAGATCCCACCCTGCCAGACGAGCAGGATGTCGATCGGCGACGACGAGTAGGCGCTGAAGTGGTTGATGACGTAGGCGACCCGCGCCCCGACGAGGGCGCCGATGGCGGCCCGGGTGAACAGGGGGTAGATGTCGTCGTCGGACATTCCCCGCTTGCGGGACTGGGGAAGCATGAACCGGGCGCCCACCATGAAGCCGATGGCGATGAAGAGCCCGTGAGGGGAGATCGACAGCGGACCGAGATGGACCCGGACGATCGGGTTGTAGGAGATGTAGGAGAGGACGCCGAGCACGTTGCCCTGTCTAGTGCACCGTTGTGGGCGGTCGGCGGGCTCTACCTGGCCGCCCCCCGAGCGTCATCGGTCCCAGTCGGGCGGGCGGGGGGCGGATGCCGCGCCCGGCGGGTGGGCGCCGGCCGCGGCCGCCTCGACGGCGGGAGTCGGGTCGGCGGAGCGGCCGGTGAGATCCTCGTACCACTTCGGGCGGTGCCGGCGGGCCCAGATGGTCGGCACCCACCCCTCGGTCATGCCCCGGAACGAGTCGCGGTCGGAGTAGGCCATGCGGATGTGGCCGGCGACCACCACGGCCAGCACGATGGCCAGCCAGTCGTGGACGAAGGTCGCGCCGGTCCGCCAGTCGACCGGGAAGTACCGGAACCAGTGCATGACCGACCCGGTCCCGAGCATGACGGCGATGGCCCCGAGGGTGAAGGCGGCGTTCAGCTTCTGGCCGGGATGGAACTTCCCCATCCGGACCTCCTTGCTGCGACCGAGGGAGCGCAGCCACCGACGGTCGTCGTCGTCGAAGCGGGCCAGCGTTCTCACGTCGGCCGCGAACGCCCGCCGCCAGGGACCGAGCCGGGCCGCGATCAGGGGGAACGGCAGCAGCAGCCCGCTCCACACGTGGATGGACCGCACCAGCTCGCGCCGGCCGACCAGCGCGGTCAGGGGGGCGATGTAGAGCACCGAGGCGGTGGCGATCAGCGAGGCGAACAGGATGGCGTTGGCCCAGTGGAGCACCCGCTCCGCCTGGTCGAAGCGGGCCAGCCTCGCCTTGGCCGGCACCTCGACCGGCGCCCGGGTCACCGGCGGGCGGCGGCTGCCCACCGGCCGGGCCTGCCG